>JAATFS010000358.1 GCA_015655035.1 Lysobacterales bacterium
CGCCGCGCAGCCGGATGCGGTGGGCGAGGGTCCGTTCCGCGAGCGCCTGACTGGCTTCGGTATCGAGCCGAACCCGCAGCCGGGCGTGCTGTGGAACTTCGAGAAGTTCCTGGTTGGCAAGGACGGCAAGGTGATCGGCCGGTTCGCGCCGGATGTCAGCGCCGACGATGCGCGCCTGCGCGACGCGATCGACGCTGCGCTGGCGTAATTACTATTGTGGTCTCCGCACTGCAGGCTCCTTCTCCCGTACGCGGGAGAAGGGAGTGAAAGGCCTGGCGAGATCACTCCCATCGGATGCAGGGTTGCTTCTCCTGCAGGACGGATGAAGAAGCCTTTCCGGGCGCTGGGCCAAGCTCAGTTGCCCCAGTCGGGCATCGGCATCGCGTCCACCGGCACGGTGTTGTCCTTGCTGTCGCGCAGATAGTCCGGCAAGCCATCGTCGTCGTGCTTGTGGCTATGCAGGTCGCGCTGGATCTGGTAGTTGCGGCGTTGCAGCCATGCATCGCGGGTCAGTGCATATTCGTCCACGGCCTCTTCGCGCATGCTGTCCAGCGCCAGCAGCTGCGATCGGACGTCGACCAGCTGCAGGCCTTGCAGGCCGATGCGGACCTTGTCCTCCTCGATCTGGCGTAGCGGCGACAGCGGCGAGTCGCCGACCATGCCCACGGTGTCGCGCAGCGTGCGTGGACCGAAGAACGGCAATTCGAAGTAGCGCGAGTTGCGCCAGCCCCAGGTCGCCAGGGTCTGGCCGAAGTCTTCCTTGGTGTGGGGGATCTGCGCCTTGGTGGCCGGGTCGAACAGGCCGCCGATACCCGCCGTGGTGTTGAGCAGGAAACGGCCTAAGGTGGCCCACGCGTCGCTGGGCCGGCCCTGCAATACCTGGTTGACCATCGTCAATGGCGAACGCAGGTTATCGAAGAAATTGCCCACGCCCAGCCGCACCGGCGATGGCACTACCTTGTTGTAGGCGGTCGCCACCGGCTTGGCGATGACACGGTCCACCACCAGGTTGAAGCGGTGGACACCGCGGTTGTAGCGCTCCCACGGATCCTGGGCGCTGGCACCCGGGACGTCGCTGCTGCTCGCATCGGCGCTGGGGGCCGGGCCACCGTACAGCGCGGAAAAGTCGTCTTCAGCGGCGGTCGGGGCGGCGCCTGCGGCGGCGGTCGGGGTGCTGGTGTCGGGAGCCGACACGGCACTCGGTGCGGCATCCGTGCTGGCGGCCGGGGGGGCGGTCCTGGCCGGATTGGCGGCGCAGGCGCCCAGCAGCACGGCGCAGGCGATCAGGGGCAGGGTACGTATGAGGTTCATGTCGTTTCCAGCATTCAGGCCTGGAAATCCAGGGCAGGAGACAGGCGGTAGGCGGCGCGAAGTTCGTCCAGCCCGGGTGGCGTGCCGATAACGGCAGGTTCGATTCCAGTGGCGCGCAAGCGCGCGGCGGCCTCGGCCAGCAGCGCCAGTCCGGCACTGTCCAGGCGTTGCACGCCACCCAGGTCCAATTGCTGGGTGCCGGGCAGCAGCGCGATCAGCTGCGGCCACAACGCGGTGGCCGCGGCCCGGTCGAACGTGCCGCTGGCCAGCAGCACATTGCCGTCGCGTTGCAGTGCGCCGTTACTTGCCATCGTTGGCCGGAGCGGCCTGCAGGTTGCCGCTGCGCAGTTCCTTGGCGACCTCGGCGATACCCTTCTGGCGCAGCGGGGTGTCGAACTGGTTCTTGAAGGTCTGCACGTAGGAGATGCCTTCGATCATCACGTCGAAGATCTTCCACTGGCCACCGACATTGCGCATCAGGTAATCGACCGGCGTCGGATCATCGCCGGAGCGCAGCAGCTCGGTGGAGACCTTGACGCCGCGATTGCCCGGCAGCGGCGACTCGGACTTGCCGCGGAAGCTGGGCTTGCCCTCGAAGCTCAGCAATGCCGAACCGTAGCGCTGCATGAGGCTGTCGGCCATGGCGTCGGCGAATGCCTTCACGTCGGCGTCGGAGGCGCCACGGCCGTGGATGCCCAGCACCAGCCGGGCCGCATACTCGCGGTCGAACAGGCGGTTGAGTTCGCTGTCGATGAACTGGCGCAATGCGGCCGGGTTGCTGCGGAATTCGGCGCGACGCTGCTGCAGCGTCGTGAGCACGCGGGTACTGGCGTCGATCACGGTCTGGGACGCGGCGCCCTGCGTGGCGGCGGCCGGCGCGGTCTGGGCGGTCGCCACGATCGGCGCGGCGGCGAACAAGGCGGTGGCCAGCATGGCCGAGAGCAGAGAGGTTTTCATGGTTGCGGCTCCGTGGAAGGCGTGGTGCCGGCGGGAGCATCGGTCTTGCTGCCACCACCGCCACTGAACATGTATTTGCCGACCAGCTGGATCAGGTCCACCGCTGGTTGGGTGAAGGCGATTTCGTCGCCGGCCTTGAGTACGTCCGGATCACCGCCCGGCTGCAAGCCGATATAGCTTTCGCCCAGCAGGCCGTTGGTGAAGATGCCAGCGGAGGTGTCGGCTGGCAGATCCTTGTACGTGTCGTCCAGCGACAGCGTCACCAGCGATTCGAAGGTCTTCGGATCGAGTGTGATGTCAGACACCTGACCGACGGTGACGCCGCCGATGCGCACCGGTGCCTGCGCCTTGAGCTGGCCGATCTGGGAGAAGCGCGCCTTGAGCGGGTACTGGCTTTCGCCGAATCCCCAGCGCTGGTTGGTCGACGCCACCGCCAATACCAGCAGCGAGGCCAGGGTCAGCAGCAGAAAGGCGCCAACGGCGAATTCGAGTCGTGGTCCACGCATGGCCATGGGGTTATTTCACTCCTGGTGTCGCAGTCGCGCCGAGGTCGATCCTGGCGGGCTTTTTATTCGGTACCCGCACAGCAACGTGCGGGCGCTGGCAGGGGATGCGCATCATTGGAACAGCATCGCGGAGAGGACGAAGTTGAACATCAGCACCAGCAGCGAGGCATTGACGACCGCGCGGGTGGTGGCGATCGACGTGCCCTCGATGGTGGGTTCGGCATGGAAGCCGACGTAGGCGGCGACCAGCGCGGCGGTGCCGCCGAAGATCGCCGACTTGAGCATGGCTACGCCGAAGTCGTCCCAGAAATCGACGCTGCTGCGCAGGCCCGACCAGAACGTGCCGTTGTCGATGCCCAACACATGCACTGCTTCGAAATAGCCGCCGGTGATCGCCAGCGAGCAGAATACGCCGGTCAGCAGCGGCACCGTCAGTACCGCCGCCCAGAAGCGCGGCGCCACCGCCTTGGCCACCGGATCGATCGCCATCAGCTCCAGCGCCTTGATCTGGTCGGTGGCGCGCATCAGCCCCAGTTCGGCGGCGATCGAGCTGCCGGCGCGGCCGATGAACAGCAACGCGGTCAGCACCGGAGCCAGTTCGCGATACAGCGACAGCCCCAGCAAGGTGGAAAGCGCTGAAGACGCGCCGTAGGTGGTCAGCGTGCGATAGCCCTGCAAGGTCAGCAC
The DNA here is from genome assembly GCA_015655035.1 of Lysobacterales bacterium. GTDB lineage: Bacteria > Pseudomonadota > Gammaproteobacteria > Xanthomonadales > Xanthomonadaceae > JAATFS01. Next base: position 3,462 of record JAATFS010000358.1, read on the forward strand.
CAGGCCGACGAAGGCACCGCCGACGGCGATGATCGGCAGCGAGCGCGCGCCGACCTTGTAGATCTCACGGGTCAGCTCGGCCAGGAAATCGCGGGTAGGCAACGAACCACGCAGCACCGTCAACGAGAACAGCCCGGCGCGGCCGAGCGAGCGGATCGAGGTGGCAAAACCCATCAGGCAACGCTCCGGGCGCGGCGCGGCGCGGCATCGAACGGGATCGGGCCGTCCGGCTGGCCATGCAGGAACTGCTGCACCAGCGGATCGGTGCTGCCTTCCAGCTGCACCGGGCTGCCGGAGAACACGATGCCCCCGTTGGCAATGACCACCGCGTGATCGCAGATCGGAAGCGTCTCGTGGACGTGGTGGCTGACGATGATGCTGGTCAGGCCAAGGGTGTCGTTGAGGCGCTTGATCAGGCTCATGATCACGCCCGAGGCGATCGGGTCCAGCCCGGTCAGCGGCTCGTCGTAGATCATCAGTGGCGGGTCCAGCGCCAGTGCCCGCGCCAACGCCACGCGGCGCGCCATGCCGCCGGACAGCTCGCGCGGCCAGGCGTCGGCCGCCGCCAGCAGGCCGACCGCGTGCAGCTTCATCTGCACCAGGCGGTCGAGCACCGGGCGCGGCAGGCGGGTGTGGGTACGCAGTGGCAGCGCTACGTTGTCGGCCACGCTCAGGTCGGTCAGCAGCCCATTGCCCTGCAACAGCACACCGACGTTGCGGCGCATCTCCAGCAGCGCACGCGAACCTTGCGGGATGTCCTGGCCAAACAGCTTCACCGTGCCGGCGACCGGGCGCAGTTCGCCGGTCAGCGCCGCCAGCAGCGTCGACTTGCCGCTGCCCGACGGGCCCAGCACGGCGGTGATGCTGCCAGCGGGCACGTCCAGCGAAACGTCGCGCAGGATCGTGCGTCCACCGCGATCGATGCGGATGCCGGACAATTGCACAACAGGGGAGGCGGAAACCGTCATCGATACCTTTAAGGGAAATAACGGAAAAGCAACGGATTAGCTTCTTGTTATCCGGCTGAATAAAAGCAAACTGGTGCGTTCGGTATTGTCGCATAGCTGGCGCCCGTCGCGAGACGGGCACGGCGACGGCCAAGTCTCGCTGCCTGCGACCGTGCTGCGGCATCATGACAGGATGACAGCAGCGCCCGATTTCCGACTCTACCCCTCCAACGCGCTGGATACCCTGGCCGCCTTGCTCGCTGAAGAGCTGCGCCGGCCGATTCCGGACCAGCCGTTGCTGGCGCCGGAAGTGGTGCTGATCCCGCAGGTGGCGATGCGGCGCTGGCTGCAGTCGACCCTGGCCGCCGAGCACGGCGTCGCCGCCAACCTCGAATTCCTGACGCCTGGCGAGTTCGTCGCGCGCGCGCTGGAGGCCAATCTCGGCCCGGCCGACGACGACCTGGACATGGCCACCACCCAGTGGCGCCTCTACGAAACGCTGCAAGCCGATCTGGGCGGCGATCCGGCGCTGGCACCGCTGGCGGCCTACCTGGCCGATGGCGATGCGCTCAAGCCTTGGGCGCTGGCTGGCGAGCTGGGCAACGTGTTCGAGAAATACCAGGCTTGGCGCCGCGACTGGCTGCTGCGCTGGGAGGGCGGTGCCGATCCGCAAGATCCGCAGGCACGCCTATGGCGCCGGATCGCCGCTGGCCGGCAGTATCGCGCGCGCCGCATCGGCCAGTACCTGGACCGCTTCGCCCGGCCCGACGGCCCGCTGCCGCAAGGCCTGCCGCGACGGCTGTTCGCCTTCGCCGTGCTCAATATCTCCCCGGACGTGCTGCGCGTGCTCGCGACCCAGGCGCGGGTCGGCACGCTGCACTTCTACCTGCCCACGCCAACCCAGGGCTACTGGGGCGACCTGCAGACGCTGTGGCAGCGCCGCCGCGAGGGCGGGGCGGTCGAGCTGTTCGCCGAACAGGTGCAGGAGAATCCGTTGTTGCAGGCCTGGGGCGCGGCTGGCCGCGACTTCATGGCGCTGATCGGCGACTACGAAGTGGTGCATCCGCTCGCTGAGATCGCGGTCTATGCCGATCCGCTGGACAACGGCCGTCGCTCGCGCGCCGACGGTGGCCTGGGCGACAGCCTGCTGCGACGGATGCAGAGCGACCTGTTCCACCGCCGCGCACCGGCCGTGCCGCCGCCGTTGCCGCGGGTGGACCGCGCCGACCCCAGCCTGCAAGTGCATGCCTGCCACACCCGCCTGCGCGAGTTGCAGGTGCTGCACGACCAACTGCGCGCACTGCTGGAGGACCCGCGCTTCGACCCGCCGCTGCAACCGCGCGAGATCGCGGTGCTGTCGCCGGACATCGACCCCTACGTGCCGTACCTGGATGCGGTGTTCGGTGGCCATGGTGACGACGATCGGCTGCCTTATGCGCTGGCCGACGCCAGCCCGCTGGCCAGCGAGCCGCTGGCCGAGGTGTTCATCACCCTGCTCGGGCTGCCGGTGTCGCGCTTTGGCCTGCACGAGATCCTCGACCTGCTGGCCAGCGCGCCGATCGCCGAGGCCGCTGGCCTGGACGAGGCCGCGCTGGAGCGGCTGCGCGCCTGGCTGCATGCCGCCGGCGTGCGCTGGGGGCTGGACCCGGCGCATCGACGCCAGCACCAGGCGCCGGCCGACGACGCCTACACCTGGCGTTTCGCGCTGGACCGGCTGCTGCTGGGCCACGCCAGCGGGGCCGAGAACGACATCGCCGGGGTCGCGCCGTGGCCGCAGCTGGAAGGCAGTGCACTGGCGGCGCTGGACACGTTGCTCAAGCTGCTGAGCGCGTTGGAGCATTACCAGGCCCTGCTGGCACGGCCGATGCCGCCATCGGCGTGGCGCGAGGCCTTGCTCGGCCTGCTCGATGCGCTGGTCCCGGCCAGCCCGTCGGCACCGCGTGCGCAGCGCGCGCTGGACCGCCTGCGCAGCCTGATCGACCAGTTCGCCCGCGACGCCGCGCGCGCCGACTATGCCGGTCAGGTGCCGGCCGAGGTGGTGCGCGCGCATTTCGCCGCAGTGCTGGGCGAGTCCGACACCCGCGCGCCGCTACTCACCGGCGGCATCAGCTTCGGCCGCATGGTGCCGATGCGGCTGCTGCCGTTCCGCGCGATCTGCCTGCTGGGCATGAACGATGGCGACTTCCCGCGTCGCGACCCGGCCGCCGGACTCAACCGGCTCACCGCCGAGCTGGGCAGCGACCGCCGCCGCCACGGCGACCGCTCCACCCGCGAGGACGACCGCTTCCTGTTCCTGCAGCTGTTCGCCTCGGCCCAGGACGTGTTCTACCTCAGCTACCTTGGCGCCGACGCCCGTGACGGCACGGTGCGCGAGCCGTCGGTACTGGTCAGCGAGCTGCTGGCCAGCGCCGCGCACTACCACGCTGCGCCGAAGGCCGCGCAAGCCCTGGTGGTGCGGCATCCGCTGCAACCGTTCGCCGCCGCTGCATTCGGTGGATCGGGCGAGGCAAGCGACGAGGATGGCGCCGACCCGCGCCGCTTCAGCTATCGCCGGCAGTGGCGGCCGGCGGTGGACAGCCTGGCCGGGCTGCGTCAGACGCTGACGCCATGGATCGACGCGCCGCTGCCTGACGACGACCTCGCCCTGCCGGACAGCCTGTCGATCGACGACCTGCGACGGCTGTTCGCCGACCCGGCCGGAGAATTCCTGCGCCACCGGCTGGGCCTGCGCCTGCCCGACCCGGCCGGCGAGGACAGCGACCTGGAGCCATTGCTGGCGGCCACCCACGGGCTGGAGCAGTACGGCCTGCAGCAACAGGTGTTCGCTGCCGCGCTGGCCGGCGAGGCCGACGGCCTGTACGAGCGCCTGCGCGCCCGCGCGCTGCTGCCGTCCGGACCGCTGGGCAGGCGCCAGCTCGAGCAGCGCCTGCAGCAGCTGCGTCCCTATGCCGACGCCTTCAGGCAGTGGCGCGGCGAGGCGCCAGCACAATCGCGCCGACTGCAGGTGCCCATCGACGGCATCGGGCTGCACGGTCGCCTGCACGAGTGGTACGACGCCGGGCTGGGACGGGTGCAGGTCGGCGCCCTCGGCGGGCGCGTCGCGATCCGCCACGGGCTGGAATGGCTGCTGCTGCGCGCCGCCGGCGAGCCGACGGCGTACGTGCGCTTCTTCGAGCATGCCGACGGCCTGGGCCCACATCCCATCGACCCCGAGCCGCTGTCGCCGCAACAGGCCCAGGCCGCGTTGGCCGAACTCCTGCGGCTGTACTGCCAGGGCCTGCGCGCGCCGCTGGCGTTCGCTCCCTACAGTAGTTGGAAGTACTACCAGGCCGCGCGCAACGGCGACCTCGACAGGGCGATCAAGGATGCCGCCGGGCAGTGGCAGGGCGGCGGCTGGAGCGAATCAGCCACCCCCGAGTTGCGCCTGGTCACGCGCGGTGCCGACCCGTTCGCCGATGCGCAACGTTTTGCCAGCTTCGCCAACACCAGCCATCGCTTGTATTCGCTGCTCGAACGCGGCGAGGCGACCCCGCTCGATCCCGAACGGCTGGCCGAGAGCTGGCGGTACTGGCAGGGCGCGCAGGAAGACGCCGAATGAACACCCTAAACACTGCCCCGACCACCCAGGATCCCTACCTGGCCCTGCCGCTACAGGGCGTGCGCCTGATCGAGGCCAGCGCCGGCACCGGCAAGACCTTCACCCTGGCCACGCTGTTCACCCGGCTGGTGGTCGAGCGCGGGCTGCGCACCGGGCAGGTTCTCGCCGTTACCTTCACCGAGGCCGCCACCCAGGAACTGCGCCGGCGCATCCGCGAGCGCCTGACCCTGGCCGCGACGTTGGTGCCCGATACCGCTCGTGAGGAAATGGCTACGGTAGAGGCGCCGGATGCAGCCCTCACCCGCGCGCTGCTCGATGCGCACCTGGCGAATTCGAATGAATCCCCCACGCAGTTGCGTCGCCGCCTGCAGCAGGCGGTCGAGGAAATCGACCTCGCCGCGATCTTCACCATCCACGGCTTCTGTGCACGGGTGCTGCGCGAGCACGCGCTGGAGAGTGGCCAGACCTTCGCCGCGCCCGAGCTGCTGGCCACCGACCGCGAACTGCTCGCCGAGGTCGCCGCCGACGTGTGGCGCACACGCGCCGCCGACGCGGCCATGGCCGAGGACCTGATCGTGCTGTGGTCCGGCGGGCCCGAGGCCCTGGCTGCCGACCTGCGCGAGCTGGTGCGCCATCCCGAGCTGCTGCCCGCCGCGACGGCGGCCGGCCCGGCCGACGACAGCGCCGTGCTGCTGCAAGCATTGCAAGATGCCGGCAGCGCGCTGGCGGCCGCGTTCCACAGCCACGGCACTGCGTTGTTCGAGGCGGTACTCGCCGCCGTCGAAGCCGGAGTGCTGAGCAAGGTCAGCTACAAGGCCGAGTGGCTGGCCGCCCTGTGGCACTGGCTCGACAGCTTCGCCGCCGCGCCGGCAACCGAGCTGCCGCCGCATCCCAAACTGGCCAAGCTCACCGCTGCCGATCTCATCGCCGGCACCAACAAGAAATTCGTCGGCCGGACCCCGGCCTCGTCGCTGACCCACGAGATCGACGGCTACCTGGCCGCGTTCGCCCAGGTCGAGGACGCCCGCGCGCGGCGTCGCTTGCGCCTGCTGCACGCGTTGCGCGACGACGCCGTCGCGCGGCTGGCCCAGCTCAAGCGCCAACGCCGCGTGCAGACCTACGATGACCTGATCGACGGCGTGGCGCTGGCACTGCATGGCCCGCAGGCCGAGGCGCTGGCGCAGCGGCTGCGCGCGCAGTACGCGATCGCGCTGGTGGACGAATTCCAGGACACCGACGAGCGCCAATGGTCGATCTTCGCCAGCGTGTTCGGTGACGGCGCCGTGGCCCGCGCGGCCGGGCTGGAACCGGCACTGTTCGTCATCGGCGACCCCAAGCAGGCGATCTACGGTTTCCGGGGCGGCGACGTGCGCACCTATCTTGCCGCCGCCGGCAGCGCTGAGCCCGCGCCGCCGCTGGGCCACAACTTCCGCTCGCGCCCCGGCGTGCTCGCCGCGATCGACGCGCTGTATGCGCAGGCCGGTTATGCGGATGCTTTCCTCACCGATGGCATCGCCTTCCATCCGGTACAGCCCGGCACCCAGCGCAGCGATGCCGACCTGCAACGCGATGGCGTCTCCGCCCCGGCACTGACGGTATGGCACGCGCCCGCGCCGCCGCCGCCGGACAGAGGCAAGCCCAAACCGTGGAGCGCCCCCCGCGCCCGCGAGTTGTGCACTGCCGCCTGCGTGGCCGCCATCCACGGCTGGCTGGCCTCCAGCCGCGACGGCAGTGCCAGCGTCGCTGGGCGCCCGCTGCAGGCCGGCGACATCGCGGTGCTGGTGCGCAGCCACGGCGAAGCCACGCGCATCCAACAGGCGCTGGGCGAGGCGGGCATCCCGGCGGTGGCCGCCGGCCGCCAAAGCCTGTTCGCCACCGACCAGGCGCTGGAACTGCTGACCTTGCTGCAAGCGCTGCTCGACCCTGGCGACGATCGCCGCCTGCGCGCCGCGCTGGCCACCGTGCTGGTCGGCGAAGATGCCGCCGCCATCGCCGCACTCCAACGCGACGGCGACCGCCA
>JAATFS010000343.1 GCA_015655035.1 Lysobacterales bacterium
ATCCAGCAGCTGTCCAGCCAGGGCCTGCTGGTCGCGCGTGTCGGCGGCGGCACCTATGTGCAAGGCGCGAGCGCATCCGCGCAGGTGGTGGTCGAACCGCTGCTGCCGTTCTTTCCGCTGTTCCAGGGCGATCCGGAGTACCGTTTCGACGTACTGGAAACCCGCCATGCGCTGGAGGGCGCCACCGCCTGGCACGCCGCGCTGCGGGCGACCGACGCCGATCGCGCGCGGATCGTCGCCGCGTTCGAGACGATGATGCAGGCGCACGGCAAGCACGATCCGGCCGGCGAGGCGCGCGCCGACGCCGAGTTCCACCTGTCCATCGCCGAGGCTTCGCACAACCTGGTGCTGCTGCAGGTGATGCGCGGCTTGTTCGACCTGTTGCAGACCAACATCTCGCAAAGCCGCGAAAAGCTCTACTTGTCGCCGCGCACGTTCTCGCCGCTGTCGATCCAGCATCGCGAGATGCTCGAGGCCATCCTCGCCGGCGACCCGGAACGCGCCCGCGCCGCCGCCCACAACCACCTGGAATTCGTGCACAGCTCGCTGCGCACGCTGGACGAGGACGAGGCCCGCCGGGCGCGTGCCTCGCGTCTGCCCTCCCCCACACGCTAGCCACCGATGATCATCTCCGCTTCCACCGATTACCGCGCCGCCGCACAACGCCGGCTGCCGCCGTTCCTGTTCCACTACATCGACGGCGGCGCCTATGCCGAGCACACGCTGCGGCGCAACGTCTCGGACCTCGCCGACATCGCACTGCGCCAGCGCATCCTGCGCAACATGGCGGACCTGAGCCTTGAAACGGAGCTGTTCGGCGAGACCCTGGCGATGCCGGTGGCGCTGGCGCCGGTAGGCCTGACCGGCATGTACGCGCGCCGGGGCGAAGTGCAGGCGGCACGCGCCGCCGCCAACAAGGGCATTGCGTTCACGCTGTCGACGGTGTCGGTGTGCCCGATCGAGGAAGTAGCGCCAGCGATCCAGCGACCCATGTGGTTCCAGCTGTACGTGCTGAAGGACCGCGGTTTCATGCGCAACGCGCTGGAGCGCGCCAAGGCCGCCGGCGTCACCACGCTGGTGTTCACGGTCGACATGCCCACCCCGGGCGCGCGCTACCGCGACGCGCATTCGGGCATGAGCGGGCCCAACGCCTCGCTGCGGCGCATGCTACAGGCGGCGACGCATCCGCGCTGGTCCTGGGACGTTGGCCTGTTAGGTCGTCCGCACGACCTGGGCAACATCTCCACCTATCGCGGCAGCCCCACCGGCTTGCAGGACTACATCGGCTGGCTGGGCGCCAACTTCGACCCCTCGATCTCGTGGAAGGACCTGGAATGGATCCGCGAGTTCTGGACCGGGCCGATGGTGATCAAGGGCATCCTCGATCCGGACGACGCGCGCGATGCGGTGCGCTTCGGTGCCGATGGCATCGTGGTATCCAACCACGGCGGCCGCCAGCTCGACGGCGTGCTGTCCAGCGCACGGGCGCTGCCGGCGATCGCCGACGCGGTCAAGGGCGAGCTGAAGATCCTGGCCGATTCCGGCATCCGCAGCGGGTTGGACGTGGTGCGCATGATCGCGCTCGGTGCCGACGGCGTGCTGCTCGGGCGCGCGTTCGTCTACGCACTGGCCGCCGCCGGACAGGCCGGGGTGGAAAATCTGCTGTCGCTGGTCGAAAAGGAGATGCGGGTGGCGATGACGCTGACCGGCGCCAAATCGATCGGTGATATCTCGCGCGATTCGCTGGCGCGGGTCACTCGCGAATCGACGGTATCGCCCTAGGAAAACACCATGGCCAGCTCGCCCGTTCCCGCCGACACCCTGCTGCAGCAACTGCGCCACACCGTGGGAGACAGCCACGTACTGACCGGCGACACGGCCACTCGGCGCTTTCGCAAGGGCTACCGCTTCGGCGAGGGCCAGGTATTGGCGGTGGTACGTCCGGGCAGCTTGCTGGAACTGTGGCGCTTGCTCGAAACCGTGGTGGCCGCCGGGCGCATCGTCATCCTGCAAGCGGCCAATACCGGCCTGACCGGCGGCTCCACGCCGGACGGCGACGACTACGATCGCCAGATCGTGCTGATCAGCACGTTGCGCCTGACCGGCGTGCAGCTGATCCACGACGGCCGCCAGGTGGTGTGCCTGCCGGGTGCCACCCTGGATGTGCTGGAACGGCAGCTGCGGCCGCTGCATCGCGAACCGCATTCGGTGATCGGCTCGTCATGCATTGGCGCCTCGGTGCTCGGCGGCGTCTGCAACAACTCCGGCGGCGCACTGGTGCGGCGCGGTCCGGCCTATACCCAGCTGGCCCTGTTCGCGCAGGTCGGCGAGGACGGGCGGCTGCGGCTGGTGAACCATCTTGGCATCGCGTTGGGCGACACCCCCGAGCAGATCCTCGGACGGCTACAGGCGGGCGACTACAGCGACGCCGACATCGTCGACGACCCGGCGCTGGCCGCCTCCGATCCGCTGTACGCCCAGCACGTGCGCGACGTCGAAGCGCCCAGCCCGGCACGCTTCAACGCCGACCCGGCGCGCCACTACGAGGCCGCCGGCTCGGCCGGCCGGTTGTGCGTGTTCGCGGTGCGGCTGGATACCTTCCCGCGCGAGGACAGCACGGTCTTCTACATCGGCAGCAACCGCGCCGACGACCTGAGCGAGATCCGCCGCTACCTGCTCACCACCTTCGATGCGCTGCCGATCTCCGGCGAATACATCCACCGCGACGCCTTCGACATCGGTGAAAAATACGGCAAGGACACCTTCCTGCTGATCGACCGCTTCGGCACCAACGCCATGCCCAGCGCGTTCGCGCTGAAGAGCCGTATCGATGGCATGTGCGAAGCGATCGGACTGCGCGGAGTCACCGACCGCATCATGCAGGCGCTGATGGCACTGCTGCCAAGCCATCTGCCCAAGCGCATGCGCGAGTACCGCGACCGTTTCGAACATCACCTGCTGCTGCGCGTGGCGCAAGCCGATGCGGCGCAGACCGACTACTTCCTCAAGCAGCACTTCGCCGCCAGCAGCACCGGCGCTTATTTCCAGTGCGATGCCGACGAGGGCCGCAAGGCTTTTTTGCATCGCTTCGCGGTGGCCGGCGCGGCAGTGCGTTACCGCGACACCCATCCCGGTACGGTCGAGGACATCGTGGCGCTGGACGTGGCGCTGCGCCGCAACGACCGCGACTGGGTGGAACAGCTGCCACCGCAGATCGAAGCCACCTTGGTGACCAAGCTCTATTACGGCCACTTCTTCTGCCATGTATTCCATCAGGACTACATCGTCAAGAAGGGCAATGACCCACTGGCGATCGAGCATGCGATGTGGGCGTTACTGGACCATCGCGGCGCCGAATATCCGGCCGAGCACAACGTCGGCCACCTGTATCGCGCCAAGCCGGAACTGGAGCGGTTCTACCGCCGGCTCGACCCGACCAACACCTTCAACCCCGGAATCGGGCAGACGCCGAAGGGCGCACATTGGCACAGCTGCGCTGAGGGGCAGGACGTACATCGGGGCGGATGAAGCGTGGCCAGACGGCCATGCTCGGCGTTATCGCTGCGGCAACCGCTGCTTCAGCGCCGCCACGCCTTGCCAAGGATGCTCGCGCAACCGCTTGGCGCGCGCCAATGCCTTGGCCAGCGGGAACGCCTGCGGCGAGGTGATGCCCGCCAATTGTTCCCAGCGCAGCGGCACCGCCACGGTGGCGTGCTCGCGCGCGCGCAGCGACCACGAACACACGCTGGTACTGCCGCGACCATTGCGCAGCCAATCGACGAAGATCAGGCCGCGACGCTTGGCCTTGCTCATCGTCGCCACGTAGCGATCCGGCGCATGCGTGGCCAGCGCCTGCGCGAACGCTTCGCAGAAGTCGCGCGCCTGCTGCCAATCCGCGCTGGGCACGATCGGCACCACCACGTGCAGCCCCTTGCCACCGGATAGCCGTACGAAGCTTTCCAGCCCGGCCTCGCGCAAGCGCGCACGGATGTCGCGCGCAGCGGCCTTGATCTGCGTCCAGCTCACGCCTTCGCCTGGGTCCAGGTCGAACACCAACCGGTCGGGATGCTCCGGATCGTCGACGGTCGAACCCCAGGGGTGCAGCTCCAGTGTGTTCATCTGCACCAGTTCCAGCAGGCCGGCCACATCGTCGATGTAGAGGTAATCCTCCACGCCGCTTTTCTGCCGCAGCGCAACCGAGCGCACGTGCCCACCGAGCGCGCGGCCCTGGTGCTTCTGAAAAAAGCATTCGGCACCAGCGCCATCCGGGCAACGCAGCAACGACAACGGGCGGTTGGCGACCTCCGGCAGCAGCCACGATGCGATCGCACGGTAGTAATCGGCCACCTCGCCCTTGCTGATGCCGGCGGCGGGATACACCACGCGTTCTGGATGGGTGATGACGACTTCGTCGGCTTCTACCGCACCGCGCACGGCGCCGCCACCGGTGGCCACGCTGCGCGAGTCGACGCTTGCGCGCGAAGCGGTGGCCCGTGCGCGTGGATGCTCGCGTGCTGGATCAAGCTCGGCGATCGGCTTGTCCTCGCGCAGTCGCTTGAACGCAGCCTGGCGCAGCAGACCGTGCTTGGCCCAGCCGCGAAACGCCACTTCGGCGATGAGCTTCGGTTGCACCCAATGCACGCTACGTCGCGAGAACGGCACGTGCGCGGGCAGTTCCACCGCCGCATCGGGCGTATGCAGGCGGGCCAGCCGTGCACCCAGTTGCTGCAGCGCACGCTCATCGAAACCGGTGCCGACGCGGCCCACGTAGTGCCAGCCCGCCGCATCCGGTCGCGCCATCAACAGCGAGCCGAAACCGCTGCGCGCACCGTTGGGGTCGGTGTAGCCGACGATCACGAATTCGTCGCTGTTTTCGTGTTTGATCTTGACCCAGTCGCCGCCGCGGCCGGCATGATGGACCGCTTCGGAACGCTTGCTGACGATGCCCTCGTAGCCTTTCTCCCCAGTAGCATCGAATACCGCCGAACCATGGCCGATCACATGGTCGCTATAGGCCAACGTACCCGGCTGGGTACCGAGCAATTCGCGCAGCAACTGCTTGCGCTGCAGCAGCGGTGTCGCGCGCAGGTCCACCCCGGCCACGCCAAGCAGATCGAAGACCAGATAACGCAGCGGTTGCCGCGAGGTGCCTTCGATTACGTGCTGCAACGCGGTGAAATCGCTGCGGCCCGCGGCATCGATAACGACCAGCTCACCATCCAGCCGTGCATCGCTTACCGGCAGTGCTGCCACCGCGCGCGCCACCTCGGCGAAGCGCTCGGTCCAGGCCTGGTCGTTGCGCGAACGCAGCTGCGCATGGCCCTCGAGCAGATCGGCCAGCAAGCGGTAGCCATCCCACTTGATCTCGTGCAACCACTGCTCCCCGTCCGGGGCGCGTGCCTGCAAGGTGGTCAGCTGCGCACGCAGGCCGATCGGGCAGGGCTGGTCGCGTGCGCCCTCGAGCGCGAGCGCGCGCTTGCGCCAGGTGGCGTCGCGGCGGCGGGCCGGCTTTGCTGCCGGCTCGCGGTCGTCTTTCCCCGCCGTCTTGCGTGGCGCCCTGGCC
>JAATFS010000007.1 GCA_015655035.1 Lysobacterales bacterium
ACCAACGACTCGGCCAACTTCTCGCTGGACTATCCCGGCGCACCCACCGACTTCTACGACGGCAAGGTCGACTACCAGCAGTTGATCAACAACCTCGACCTGCGCCGTTCGTTCGAGGTCGCCGCTCTCGCCTCGGCGCTGGACGTCAGTGCCGGGCTGGAATACCAGCACGAGCAGTACCGCCGCGATCCAGGCCAGTGGGAGTCGTATACCGGCTTCGGCGCCGCGGCCTTCGTCGGTTATGCGCCTGCCGATGCGGTCGATGCCACCCGCAACAGCAAGGCCGCCTATGTCGGCGTCTCGGCCAATCTGACTCCGCGCTGGTTCCTGGATGCAGCGGCACGCTACGAGGACCACTCCGATTTCGGCAGCGTCTCCACCGGCCGCCTGTCCACGCGCTTCGACGTCACTGATGTGTTCGGCGTGCGCGCCACCGTCAGCAACGGCTTCCACGCACCCAGCCTGGGCGCGCAGTACTACCAGGTCACCGGCAACTGCCCATGCGGCACCACGTTGGTGGCGCAAGTGAATTCACCGGCCGCACTGGCGCTGGGCGCCACCCCGCTGAAGCCGGAAAAAGCCACCAACTACAGCATCGGCTTCACCCTCGATCCCAGCGCCAACTTCCATGCAGCGCTGGACTTCTACCAGATCAACATCCGCAACCAGCTCGGCCAGTCCAGCCAGATCGGCTACAACGCACTCGATCCGGCCAACGTCAGCGACTACAACGGCACCCCGTTGAGCACCGCGCAACAGGCCACCATCGACCGCCTGCTCAACAGCGCCGGCATCAGCATCCCCACCGGCGAGGCCTATTACGTCAGCTACTTCACCAACATCGGCGACACTCGCACCCGTGGCCTGGAACTGACCCTGGAAGCCAACCAGGACACCCGCTGGGGCCGGCTGCGCTACACCTACGCCGCCAACGCGGGCAAGACCGACATCACCCAGGTTCGCGGCATTCCCCAGGCGCTGCAAAGCCTGCCCAACATCAACCTGCTCACCGAAACCAGCGAGTACGCCTTGCGCTATCGCACGCCCAGGTACACCCAGGTGGCCGGCCTCGGCTGGAGCCAGGGTCCGTGGCGAGCCAACCTGGACTTCACCTACTACGGTCCGATCAAGCGCCTGAACAACGGCTACAAGTACCAGATCTCGCCGGTACTGGTTACCAACCTGGGCGGCAGCTACGACTTCGGCAGCGGCTGGCGCATCGACCTGGGCGTGAACAACCTGTTCGACAAGCGCACCCGCAAGGCGCCCGAGGCCGCCCGCAGCACCAGCGACCGCGCCAGCTATCGCTACAACTACGATTTTGGCGACGTGCTCAGCACCATCGGTGGGTACTGGTATGGTCGCATCAACTATCGCTTCTGACGTGGCGACGCCAGCTTCCCTCCAGGCGCGGCTTGCGGACTTCTCCGCGGTTCGCGCTTGCGCCAGACTGAGTGCGATCCTCTCCAAGGACCGATGTTCCCCATGAACGCTTCCCGCCGTATCGCTCCGCTGCTGCTGTCCACTGTTCTTGGCGTGTCGTCGTGCCTGTGCGCCACCGCTGCGGCGGCCACTGCCCAGGACGATGCCGTCGCCCAGGCCACTCGCGCATCGTTCCCGCAATGGCTGGAATTCCTGCGCCTGCCCAACGTCGCCTCGCGCAGCAGCGCCGAGATCGAGCGCAACGCGCAATGGGCACGCAAGGCCTTTGCCGAGCGCGGCCTGCCATCGCAATTGCTGAGCGCCGACGATGCACCGATGGTCTTCGCGCAATCGCCGCAGCCCTCGCCGCAGCGCAAGACCGTGCTGTTCTACGCACACATGGACGGGCAGCAAGTGTTCCCCAAGGCCTGGAGCCAGCCCGACCCCTTCGAGCCCGTACTCAAAGCCCGCGACGCCAGCGGGCAATGGCAAGCGCTGCCACTGCAACAGCTGCTGCAAACCGGCACACCCAACCCCGAATGGCGCGTATTCGCGCGCTCGGCCGCCGACGACAAAGCCCCGATCGTGATGCTGCTGGCTGCGCTCGACGCCCTCCGCGCACAAGGGCGCGACCCGGCGATCAAC
>JAATFS010000407.1 GCA_015655035.1 Lysobacterales bacterium
CCCAGGTCAAGGCTAGGCCATCGCGCTATTCCAAGGCGGGCAAGTGCTATGCCAGGAAGTGGCTTGTCGCGGCTGGGCGGGCGGGCCACCATCGGTGAATGAAGAGACTCATGACCATGATCGTGCTGTCGGCAGCGATGCTGCCATCGATCGGATGCGTGGCGGCGCCCGGGGGCACGGCCGCGTCCCCGATCCATTTGAATCAGCTCGGTTACCTGGAAGCGTCGCGAAAGATCGCAGTGATCGGCCTGGCCGATGCCGCCGCTGGCGGGATAAGCCGCTACACGATCGAGGACGCCAAGGGGCGTACGGTCCTCGAAGGTGTGTTGCAACCCGCGGCCGACTGGGAGCCTGCCGCGCAACAGGCGCGTATCGCCGACTTCAGTGCGCTGCGCAATCCGGGCGTGTACCGGCTGAAGGTCGAGGGCTTGCCGCTTTCCGATCCGTTCCCGGTTGCCAAGGATGCCTACCAGCCGGTGCTGGATGCCGCACTCAAGGCGTTCTATTTCAACCGCGCCAGCAGCGCACTGCCGCGCGAATTCGCCGGCCGCTACGCGCGCGCGGCCGGGCATCCGGATACCGACGTGCGCATCCACGCCTCGGCGGCCTCGGCCACGCGCCCGGAGGGGAGCGCCATCGCCGCGCCCAAGGGCTGGTACGACGCGGGCGACTACAACAAGTACATCGTCAATTCCGGGATCAGTACCTACACGCTGCTGGCCGCCTACGAACACTATCCGGCGCTGTTCCGGGCACAGGCGCTGTCGATTCCCGACGATGCCCCTGGCGTACCGGCGATCCTGCGCGAGGCGCATTGGAACCTGGCATGGATGCTGGCGATGCAGGATCCGGCCGATGGCGGGGTCTACCACAAGCTCACCAACAAGGGCTTCGACGGCACGGTGATGCCGGATCAGGCGCGGCAGCCGCGCTACGTAGTGATGAAGAGCACTGCGGCAAGCCTGGATTTCGCCGCGACGATGGCGGCCGCCAGCCGCATCTATGCGCCATTCGAGCGACAGTATCCGGGGCTGTCCGCACGCATGCTGGCGGCCGCGCGCGCGGCCTGGGACTGGGCGCGGCAGCACCCCCGGGCGATCTACCGCCAGCCGCCGGATGTGTTCACGGGCGGCTACGACGACGCCCAGGTGGACGATGAGTTCGCCTGGGCCGCGGCCGAGCTGTACATCGCCAGCGGCGAGGACGCGTTCTACGACGCGATGATCGCGCGCAACGTGCCGGCCAGCGTCCCGTCCTGGGGGCAGGTCGGCGGGCTGGCCTGGATGTCGCTGGCACAGCACCGCGAACGGCTGACGCCGCATGCCGACCGTGCCCGGATCGAGCGCGAGATCGATACGCTGGCCGCACGGCTGGCCGAACAGTGGCGAACATCGGCTTGGCGGGTGTCGATGCAGACCAGGGACTTCGTCTGGGGCAGCAATGCGATGGCGTTGAACCAGGCGATGATGCTGTTGCAGGGCTACCGGCTATCGCCGCAGCGCGATTACCTGGACGCGGCGCAATCGCAGCTGGACTACGTGCTCGGGCGCAATCCGCTGGGTCTGTCGTACGTGACCGGTATCGGGTTGCGCTCGCCTAGGCACATCCACCACCGCATTTCCGAGGCCGACGGCATCGCCGAGCCGGTGCCCGGCCTGCTCGCAGGCGGCGCCCAGCCTGGCCAGCAGGACGCCAAGGACTGCAAGGTCGGCTATCCGTCCAGGCAGCCGGCACTGTCTTACCTCGATGATGGTTGCAGCTACGCAAGCAACGAGGTGGCGATCAACTGGAACGCCCCGCTGGTGTACGTGAGTGCCGCGATCGAGGCACTCACGCGCTGAACATCACTCCACCCGCGTGCCGAAAATGCGGTCACCGGCGTCGCCCAGCCCCGGCAGGATGTAGCCCTTCTCGTTGAGGCGTTCGTCGATCGCGGCGGTATAGATTTCCACGTCCGGATGCGCGGCTTCCAGCGCCTTCAGGCCTTCGGGCGCGGCCACCAGGAAAATGCCCTTGATCCGGCGCGCACCGGCGCGCTTGAGCATGTCGATGGTGGCGATCAGGGTGCCGCCGGTGGCCAGCATCGGATCCAGGATCAAGGCGTCGCGCTCGGTCAGGCGCCCGGTCAGGCGCTCGAAGTACGGCACCGGTTGCAGGGTTTCTTCATTGCGCTGCAAGCCGACCACGCTGACGCGCGCAGTGGGGATCAGCGCCAGCACGCCCGGCAGCATGCCCAGCCCGGCGCGCAGGATCGGCACCAGCGTGATCTTGGCGCCGGCGATGCGTTGCACCTGTACCGGGCCGGCCCAGCCCGGCTGCACGTGCGATTCGGTTTCCAGATCGGCGGTGGCCTCGTAGGCCAGCAGCGTGCCCAGCTCGGTCACCAGCTCGCGGAAGCCCTTGGTGCTCAGCTCCGCGTCGCGCAGCAGGCCGATCTTGTGCTGGACGAGAGGGTGGCGGACTTCGACGATTTTCATAGGCGGCAGCGGCAGGCGGTGAGGGCTGAACAGTGTGCCGCCGTGGCGGCGTCCCCGCCAGTGGATGACGGACAGATGACGGTACATGCGGCGCAATGACGCCAAGGCACGGATGTCATGAGGGTGAAACGTCAGCGAAATAAAGTGCGCGCCATCCTTTGGCCGCCTGAGGCTTCCCGTGTTCGCGAAACATCCGTTGTTTGCCGGCATCTCCCTGGGGGTGGCCATGTTGTCGGCCACGTCCGTTTCCGCACAGGTCGCCGCGCCGGCCGGCGCCGTCGTCGCGGCCGCCGGGATGGAGGCCGACGCCACCACCCTGGACGCCATCAAGGTGCTGCCGCAATTGATGGCGCAGGAGCGCGCGATCGATCTCAAGCGCGAGTCCGACGCCATCCTGGATGCGGTTTCCTCCGATGCCATGGGTAATTATCCGGACAAGAACGTTGCCGAGTCATTGCAGCGCCTGCCCGGCGTGAGCGTCACCCGCGATCAGGGCGAAGGGCGTTTCGTGGTGGTGCGCGGTCTGGACGCGGCGCTCAATACGGTCACCGTCGACGGCCTGGCCATTGGCACCACCGAGACCGGCAGCCGCGCCGCGCCGATGGATCTGATCCCCTCCGAATCGACCGAGCGGCTGAAGGTCGTCAAGTCGCCCACGCCGGACATGCCGGGCGACTCGATCGGCGGTGCGATCCAGGTGGAGTCGGCCTCGGCGTTCGACCGCGACGGCCGCGCGATCCGCGCCAAGATCGAGGGTAGCCGCCAGCAGCTCAGCGGCGAGAACAGCCCCAAGGCCTCGATCAACTACAGCGACCTGTTCGCGGGCGGTACTTTCGGCGTCGCCGCCGGCGTGAACTACTCGGACCGCACGTTCGAATCGGACAACACCGAGGGCGA
>JAATFS010000306.1 GCA_015655035.1 Lysobacterales bacterium
AGGGTCTCGCTATCGGCCGGCTTGGCGGCTGACTGGCCCAGCTGCGCACGCTGTGCGACCACCTGCGCAAGGAAGGCTTCCAACTGACCTTGTGTCGGCTCGAGCATCACCTGGCGCATGCCGTTGAAATACTCGGCCTTGAGCTTTTTCTCGATGTTGCCGCCCTGGTACAGGCCCAGGCGGGTGGTGATGCCACCGTTGCTGCGATAGCGCTGCAACTGTTCCAGGCGATCTTGCAGCAACAGCAAGGCATCGATGCGCGATTTCAGATCGACCCGCTCCTGCTGCAGTTGCACCGCTTGCGCCAGGTCCTTGCTGGCGTTCTCCACCAGCTGCGTATTGGTGGTGTAGGACCACGTCCACAGGCCGAGTGCCAACGCCAATACCCCCACCGCGCCGAAGAACACGCCGTAGCGCAGGCGGTTCTGGTGCGGACTGGAGTACTGCCGGACCAGTTGCTTGTCGGCAAAGATCACCTTGCGGAACAGGTCCTTGAGGAAATACGCGGTCTGCCCGCTCGGCGCCAGGTCGGCCTGCGCGGTGCTGCCCTGGAGCACGAACTGGCGGCTTACCCGTTCGGATGCATGGTGCACCGACAAGCCTTCCTGCAATGCGCTGCTGAAGTAGAAACCACGGAACACCGGCTTGAACTGGTAGGGATTGTCCTCGAACAGCGTGGCGATGAAGGTACGCAGCGCCGGCTTGATGCCGACGAACTCCAGCGGCAGCGTCAGCAGCCCCGGCGAGACCTCGCGGCCGCGCTGCATCGCCATGTGCGCCAGGCTCATCTCCTTGATGCCTTCGGACAGTTCATCGAAATGGCTATCGAACGCCGCCAGTGCGTCGATCTGCGATGAGGTGTCGAACGGCAACGTGGCGCCCCACACGTTCTCGCGCTCGGAAGGGTCCAGGCTCTGGAAGAATTCGGTGAAGCCGGCGATCAGGTCGGCCTTGGTGAACAACACGTAGACCGGCGCGAATACTTCCAGGCGCTCGGTGATCTCCTGTACACGCTGGCGCAGGTTCTTGGCCAGCTCGATCGCGAATTCCGGCTTGCTGCCGGAGAGCTCGGCGATGCTCGCGGCGATGATGATGCCGTTGATCGGCGCGCGCGGACGGTTCTTCTTCAGCAGGCTGAGGAAGGTCAGCCACTCCATGCGGTCCTCGTTGCTTACCGAATAACGGCCCGCGGTGTCGAGCACGATGCCGGTGGTGGTGAAATACCAATCGCAGTTGCGGGTACCACCGATGCCCTGCACGACGTTGCTGCGGTTGTCCTGGAACGGGAACTGCAAGCCGGAGTTGAGGATGGCGGTGCTCTTGCCGGCCGCCGGGTTGCCGATGATCACGTACCACGGCAGCTCATAGAGCGCGGCACTGCCCTTGAGCACGCCGATGCGCGAGGACTTGATCGACTTGACCGCTTCCAGCATGCGCGTGCGCAACGCCTCGGTATCGGCGCGATGCGACGGCTGGGCAGCGGCCACCGCGCGGTCGGCCTGGTCCTGCACCATCGCATCCAGCTGCTTGGCCGCACGGCGTGCAAGCACCCGCCTGGCCACCCAGGCGATCAGCGCAATGACCAGCAATACGGCCAGTGCCACCGCAGCCCACAGCCCTATCTCGCGCAAGCGGTCTGCTCCGAAATAGGCCAATGCCCCGGCACCTGCCAAGCCAAGCAGCATCCACACCCGATAGTCGCTGAGGTAGTACCTTAAATTGCTCAACATCACTTGGCTTTCCGTTTATGCGGCCGCGACCGGATCGGGTCGGGCTTGCGTTTGGGATGGAAGAGGAGAATGCAGCAGCGCCGCCCAGCGGCTATCCAGGGCGTCCAGGCCGAGTACCAGCACGGCCTGCCCGGTCAGCTCCGCGTGGGCATGTGCCAGCGCCAGCATCGACAGTGGCGCGGCCAGTGAAATATCGCCGGTGCTGGCCTGCAACGGCAGGCTCTGGGTGGCGACATCCAGATCCGGACACACCGCATACGCGACCTGTCCGGCTTCGGCGACGCGCTCGGTGCCCGCTCCGGCATCGCTGATGACATAGCCGACCGCGCTCGCTTCCAGGCCGGCCCTGGCCAGCGCATCGGTCACCAGCTGGACGCTGTGCCGGCCATGCAGGTGCACGGCCTCGTGTTCGGGCAATGACGCGCGCAGCGGCACTGCCATGCGCGTCGCCGTGCCGCCGTCATCGGTACGCGCCAGCAGCAGGCCGGCCGCGGCTTCGCCAGGCACACGCCCCTGCGGCTGGCGGCTGCCGTAGAGCCGGCCTTGCATTTCCCAGCGCTCGATCACCGCCGGATCGAGCGCCGAGCAGGCCGCCAGCAGCAAGTGCCAGCCGGGCGACGCTGTTTCTTCGCCAGCGAGCCGCTGCAAGCGCTCCCAGACGGTGGCCGCGTCGCGCACCGGCACCACCTGGACCACGAACCGACGCACATCCACGCCTATTTGTTGCAGTTCGTCGTGCAGCCATTCGCCCAGGCGGGTGCGCATCGCCTCGGGCATGTTGGCCTCGACCATGCATTCGACTTGCAGGATCCGCTCGACGTCGCCGTGGTCCTGCCGGCGCCAGCCCGCGACTACGCGCTCTTCCTGCACCGGCAACGGCGGCAATGCCTCGATGACGGCCAGCGCCAGCGAATCCAGCACGGGTTCAAGCAATGCCATGGCGCGTGCCAGATGCGGCGCGATCGCGTAATCGTCGGCCGACAACGCCCGCGGTTCGGGCAGATCGGCAACGAAGGCAGCGAAGATCGGCAACCCATCGCTATCCTTCAGCCGCGGATGCAGGCCAGGCCGCGGTGCGGCGGCGGCTTGCGCCAGCCAGCCTTCCGCTGTCAGATCGCCAGGCAGGTGGACCGCCGCGGCGAGCACTGCCGGTGCGCGCGCAGGCACAGGCGTCCGCACGCCGCCATCGGCGACCGCCGCGGGTGTATTGGTCGTGGCGGCGGCCTCGGCGTGCGCCAGCGCGCGCTCGGCCGCACGGGTGGCGAACGAACGCAGCATCCAGCCACCGCCAAGCAACCCCGCCGGAAGCAGGCCGAGGTAGGTCAGCATCTCCGTCCCGCTAGGGGTGGAGCCGGTCTGGCGCCAGTACAGGATTGCACTGGCCCAGGTGAGCCCAACCGTGGTGGCAACGATCGCTGCATTGCGCAAAAATCCCGCCAAGCTCAGCTCCCCGCGTCCATACGAGCAATGTGCAATGGGGTCATGGGGTCATTCAAAACCGGTCGTGGACTGGCTGGCGATCAACGTCGCCCCGCACGCGGTCTTGTCGCCGTCGCGCGCCACCGGGCTGCCGTCGATGACCACGCTGGTGTCGCCGCTGACGATGCTGGTCTGACCATGCTTGCTGCATACGACGCGATCGCCGATGCGCGCTACCGGCTTGCCGTTGACATCGGTCTGGCCTGAGCCGGACACGACGCTGCCACCGTGGGTGATTCGGTCGCCAACCAGAATGAAGGGCCGTGACATTGCGTAATGCTCCTTGCTCGAAATTCCTTATCGATCTTCCCGCGCCCCGTCCATCTCCATGCGCCGCAGAAGACTATAGACGATACCAGCCCGACGCTCCTACTTCACCCCCGCGCCAATTCAGCTCGTCTGGTGGCACGGGCACTGCGGCAGGCGCCCGCCAGTTCCAGGTGCACGTAGTCCTTGATACTGCGCCAATCGCCGCCCCACTCCAAGCCGGCCTGCTTGGCCAGTTCGCCATAGAGGAAATAGCCGCGCCGGGTCCAGGCATCGCTCATGTTCCATTGCAGCTTGCCGTCGCGCAGTGGCGCGCTGTCGACCGCCATTCCGTATTGATGGCAGCTCTGCCAGGCCCCGGCATTGGTGGCCTTGCCGCCACTCATCAGCTCGGCCTGGCGCTCCGGGCTGCGGTAGCCTTCCACCAACACCATGTGATATCCGTACTGACGACGCATGACCTCGTAAATGGCCAGCACGCGCTGTTGCAGCAGTGGGTCGATGCGCTCCCACTTGCGATCGGCGGTGACGATCTCGGGCCGCTCGCGGCGGATTTCCGCACTGACGAACACCTCCGGCGGCGGCGGTGGCGGCGGGGTCAGCTGTTCTCCACGCAGCAGCGACGCGATCATGCTGCCGGACTCCGCGAGATCCTCGCCACGAAAATCTTCCAGCACCACGGTGCGGCGGGTGAGAAGAATGGTGATGGGCGGAACCGCCAGGATCAGGATCGCCATCGCCACGACCCAACGCTGGCGCCACACCGCGCCAACCGGCTGGCCAGGCGATCGCAATGGCGTGCCGTCGGCGGCCTCCGCGCGTCGCTGTTTACGCCGCTGGCGCGCACTCACCCAGCTGCCAGCAACGGCTCGCAGCCTATCCACCACCCGTTCGAATGCCTGCGGAAACATCAGGCCCGCACAGGCCAGGGCGAATACCAGGAAGAACACCACCACCACCGCTACGACCACCACCATCCCCTTACCGAAGTCCTTTCAGTTGACGCCCCCGCCCCAGCCAATAGAATGCTGGCTTCACCCGGACGCGGTCCGGACGACTCCACTACAAGGGCAGGATGCGCTTGAATAATGGCGGAATGAAACGTCCAAGTCTCCTGTCGAGCGGAACGCCAGCACACACCGCCGGCCATCCGCCGAACCGGATTCTTGCAGACATGGAGGGTCGCGTGACAGCGCCTGCAGCGCCACCACGCCCGCCCCGGCAACCGCTGTCGCGCACGACATGGTTAAGGTCCACGGCCGTCCTGGCAGTGCTGATGCTGGGACTGGGCGGGTGGTGGTTGGCACGTTCGCCGGCACCACAGGCACAAGGCACGTCCCCTTATTCGTCGGCGATGGCACCTGTCGATACCGTGGCACCGGAGCAGCCCGCTGCCGGCGCCGTGATCGTCGACGATCCGGCATCGGGCCACTTGCCCGCAACGCGCTTAGAAGACGCTGCGACGCCTCTCTCCACGGCCACCGCGAACGCCACGGCGATTCCCGGAACGCAGGCGATACCGACCGCGGCCAACATCGGCGCGACGACGACGGCGCCTGCATCGACCGGCTCGCCCCGAAGCAGACCCAAGGCCAAGACGGCGCCCCCCACGGACCAGGACCTGCTCGGTACCTTGCTGGGCATCATCAAGCAGGAACCCGCCAAACCGGCCAGGCCCGAGTCGATGGATGCGCTGATTGCGCAGATCCAGGCCAACGAGTCGCGCAATGCCGCCGCCAATCGGGCGGCTTTCGATTCGATCGACCCGGCTACAGCGACCTCGAACCATTCGGGAATCCAGGCGCAGCTACGCCGATGCCCACCGGCGAACACGCTGAAGGGCATCGACTGCCGTCGCAAGATCTGCGCCAAGATGGCTGGAAAGGATCCAGCCTGCCCGGCCAATTGAGCGGACGGCTGTCGGACCGATGAGCCGATACGCCGGTGGCAAGGCCGGCCGGATGTCGCCGCTGCGGCAGGCCAGCTTCGATCGGCGACAATGACCCGATGTATATCGAAGTCATCGGCCATGGGCCGGCACTAGTCCTGATCCATGGCTGGGCGCTGCACGGCGGCGTGTTCGCGCCGCTGGCCGAACGCCTGGCACCGCATTTCCAATTGCATCTGGTCGATCTGCCCGGCCATGGCGCCAGCCGCGATGACGCGACCCCGCTGACGCTGCCCTACGTGGTCGGCGCGATCGCCGCCGCCACTCCACCGGCGGTATGGCTGGGCTGGTCGCTGGGAGGGTTGTTTGCGCTGCATGCGGCCGCCACGCTGCCGCAGGTGCGCGGCCTGGCGATGATCTCTGCCACGCCGCGCTTCGTGCGGGGTCCGGATTGGCCGCATGCGGCGGAGCCTCACGTGCTTGAACAGTTCGGCCAGGACCTGGGCAGCGACTATCGCGGCACGCTGGAACGTTTCCTGGCACTGGACATGCTGGGCGCGGACCCCACCCGCGGCGAGCTGCGGGGCTTGTGCCAATCATTGCTGGCGCGCGGGGAGCCTGCGCCGCGCGCGCTGCAGCAAGGCCTGGAGCTGCTCAAGCGCACCGACCTGCGCCGCGCACTGCCCGGCCTGTCGCGGCCCAGCCTGTGGCTGGCCGGGCAACGCGACCGCCTGGTGCCGGCAGCCGGCATGCTCGCCGCCGCCGCCCTCGCCCCCGCTGCCGAGGCCCAGACCATTGCTGGCGGTGGCCACGCGCCCTTCCTGGGGCATGCCAACGAGGTCGCCGGGGCGTTACGGCGTTTCATCGCGGGCCTGCGCTGATACGGCGGCCAAACCCCGACC
>JAATFS010000144.1 GCA_015655035.1 Lysobacterales bacterium
ATACTGCTGGTCGGCGCTGGCACGCGAGTAATGCGGCTGAGCAATCCAGCCATGCAGCCTCAAGCCTGCGCCACTATGGTCCACGCGCAGCGCCTGGCGCGCGAAGTCCTCGCCCAGCGTCTCGCCCAGGCGCGCGTCCGAATACAGGTCACCCGGCTTGTAGCGGCGCGACGGCTTGCCATTGTGCGAGACCCGCAATTCCACATCCGGACGAGCCAGCGCCAACGAGCGCAGCCATTCTTCGATATGGCCCAGTTCGGTGCGCTCGGCGCGCAGGAACTTGCGCCGCGCCGGCACGTTGTAGAACAGCTCGCGTACCTCGACCGTGGTCCCGGGCGCATGCGCGCGCGGCGTAACCTCGCCGACCTTGCCGCCTTCGACCTGCAACGCCGAGCCATGCTCGGCTTCGCGCTGGCGCGAGGCCAGGGTGAAGCGACTGACCGAGGCGATCGACGGTAGCGCCTCGCCTCGGAAACCGAGCGTGGCAACCGACTCAAGGTCATCGAGCGAAGCGATCTTGCTGGTAGCGTGCCGCGATACCGCCAACGGCAGTTCATCGGGCGCGATACCGCCGCCATCGTCGCGAATCCGGATCAGGCGCACGCCGCCTTCTTCCAGATCGATGTCGACGCGCAGCGCGCCGGCGTCCAGCGCATTCTCCACCAGCTCCTTGACCACCGACGCGGGCCGCTCGACGACCTCACCGGCGGCGATCTGGTTGATCAGGATCTCGGGCAGCTGACGAATGGCCATCAGCGCAGCCCACGTACGCGGTAAGCGCGCAGGATCAACGACGAGGAAAGAGTCGGGCAAGCAAGGGAAGGAGCAGACTTCGGCACGGCACTCGGCGGCGCGTTACGCCGTCATCCAGGGGAGATCCGTGGATGATAGCCGAGCGGCTCAGCGACTGCCGCCGGCAACGGTACCTGCGGCCGCATCCGCTTCGGCCTGCGCGCGCGCGGCGAACAGCGTGCCGGGCGGCGGCTGGCGAGTAAAGAAGGTATTGACGCCATCCAGCACCGCACCGGCAATCCGACGCTGGTAGGACGGATCGATCAAACGGCGCTCTTCGTCCGGATTGGAGATGAACGCGGTTTCCACCAGCATCGCCGGCATGTCGGAGGTGCGCAGTACCGCGAAGTTGGCGCGCTCCAGATTCGGCTTGTGGTTGTTGCCGATGCGCTTGAGGCCACCCAGCACCTGGCCGGCCGCATCTTCGGATGCCTTCATGTGGCCGCTCTGGGCCAGATCCAGCAACACGTTGGCGAGCGTGCTTTCGGTCTGCTGCAAGCGCACACCGCCGACCAGATCGGCGGCATTTTCCTTGTCGGCCAACCAGCGGGCGCGCTGTGACGAGGCGCCCTTGGTGGAGAGTACGTAGACCGAAGAGCCCGTCGCACTGCGATTTTCCGCAGCGTCGGCGTGCACCGAGATGAAGATGTCGGCCTTGGCCGCACGCGCCTTCTGCGCGCGCAGCGGCAGCGGGATGAAGACGTCGGTATCGCGCGTCATATAGGCCTTCATGCCCGGCGTGGCGTTGATCTGGCGCGCCAGCTCACGGCCGATAGCCAGGGTCACGTCCTTCTCGCGCTTGCCGCTCGGGCCCATCGCGCCGGGATCCTGGCCGCCATGGCCGGGATCGATCGCGACGATCAACGGACGCATGCCCGAACGCATCTTGACTCGCCCGGCCTCGCTGGGCATAACCGGGCGCGGCGGAATCACCGCAGCGGCTTGCGCCTGCTGCGCCACCGCCGTTGCCGGGACTGCGCTACCCGAAGGCACTACGCGACCACCGTTGAGGATGGCAGCCGCTCCTGTCGCGGCGGTGGTCCCGCGTGGCGGCACGACGGTGGTGCGCACCGGGGCGGCACCTGCCTGGGAATAAGCCGCAGCAGCACTGTTCGGTCGCGGTGTAGGCACGCCGGTGGCAATCGTGGTGGGAACGGTCTGCCGCGTCTGCGGCTGCACGACCGACGGCGTCGCACCGACCGTGCCCGTTTCCACGGGCTGTGTGGCCACCGGCTGCGAGGCGACGGAGGTCGTTTGCGGCGGTAGCGAGGATTGTGCTTGCGGCAGTGCACTGGCATCCGAGGCGGACGCCTGCGATGCAGCAGCCTGCTGCGGCGGCGGTGCGATCGCGGCCCGCTGCACCGAGGACGTCAGCGCGGCAGTCGCACGGGCGGCATCGGCCTTGACGTTGGCCGGGTTCACCACGGCAGGCGCCGGCATGCTGGAAGTGCTGGCCGCCAGCATCGGACCAGCGGCGACCTCGCCCGGCCACTCGATCACCAATGTGGAATTACCGCCTGCCGCCTGCATTTGCGGTTTGAATGGCTTGACCGAATCAGAAAGGTCGAACACCACCCGAAAGGTACCCGGCGTCGGCTGGCCGGTACGCACCGCCGTGACCACGCCGGTAGCCTGCGGCAGCGACAGGCGTCGTGCGGCGGCGGAATCCGGGAAATCGATCACCAACCGGTTGGGTCCGGCCAGCGACAAGGTCTTGTAGCCGCCGCTACCGGCCAGCTGGATCTCGGCGCGGGTGCCGGTGGCACCGTTGACCAGCTTCACACTCTGCACTTCGCCCGCGGAGGCGGCAAACGCCGCCAAACCAATGCTGGCAGCCAGTGTGCGAGTGACGAGTTGACGGTTCCCCGGAGTCATGGGGCTGGATTCAACCATCGCCAGCCCTGAAAAGCAATATGTTTTCCCTTAATAATCCGTAACCTGCCCACTGTTCCTAGTGTTGATCGGCAGAAAGGGACCGCAACTGCCCGGACGACAGTACCCGCGCCAGCCATTCGCGGCCGGCCTCGCTCTCAGGCAGTAAGCTGAACGCACGCCCATCGCCGGCCACCTCCAGCGCAACGGTCAAATCCGCCGGCGGCAACACACCAGCCCCGCGCTCGGGCCACTCCACCAGCCATAACTGCGCCCCGCCTTCCTCCAGGCCCAGGAAGTCCAGCTCGCCGGCATGGCCGATGCGATACAGGTCCAGATGCCAGGCTTCCTCGCCAGGACCGATCGGATAGCGCTCGACCAGGGTGTAGGTAGGGCTACGGATCGGCCCCTGCACCCCAAGCGCACGCAGCAACGCGCGTGCCAGCGTGGACTTGCCGGCCCCCAGGTCGCCTTGCAGCTGTACCACCGCCTGCTTCGGGCGCGTCTGCGCAAGCGCCGCGCCCAGGCAAGCAGTGGCGTCCGCATCGTCCAGAAAGCCGTCGATCACAGCCCATCTCCCGGATTGGCCAGGCGCCGCAGTTCAGGCAGCAGGTCCGACGGCAATAGCCCGCGTTCGCCGAGAGCGGCCGCACTATCGCCCGCACAGCCGTGCAGCAGCGCCCCCACCACCGCCGCATCGAACAACGCATGTTTCTGCGCGACCAGCGCGGCAATGACGCCGGTCAGCAGGTCGCCCATGCCACCGACTGCCATGCCCGGGTTGCCCGCCCCGACGATGCGCGGAACACGCCCAGGGGCCGCCACCACTGTGCCCGCCCCCTTGAGCACGACCACCGCATTGAAACGGTGCGCCAAGGCCTCGGCGGTCGCCACGCGATCGTGTTGCACCTGCGCGGTGGAAAGGCCGAGCAGGCGCCCCGCCTCGCCTGGATGCGGCGTCAGAATGGCCTGCCCCAGATCCTGCGCGGCAGCGGCCGCCAGCAGGTTCAGCGCATCGGCATCGATGACGCGCGGGCATGTGGCTTGCAACGCGTGGTGCCACAGCGTACGCGCCCAATCGTCTTGCCCCAGGCCGGGCCCCAGTGCCAGAACATCGGCGGCAGGCAGTAGCGGCAGCAGTGCGCCCGCGCTCTCGACCGCACGCGCCATCGCTTCCGGGCAGCGCGCCAGTAACGGCGCAACATGCCCTGCCCGCGTAGCGACCTGGACCAGGCCGGCACCGCTGCGCAACGCTGCCTCGGCGGCAAGCATGATCGCGCCACCGCTGCCTTCGTTGCCACCAATGCACAGTACCCGTCCAGACTCGCCCTTGTGGGTATTGCGCCGCCGAGGACGCAGATAGTGCGCCAGCGCATCCGCGCTCCAGGCCTGCGCACGCGGCGTCATCGCCGCGATCGCGGAAGCCGGCACGTCCAGCCGCGCAATCTCGCGCTGGCCGACGTATTCCAGCGCATCGCCGGTGTACAGGCCCAGATGCGGCACGATGAATTGCAAGGTCAGCGTCGCCTTCACTGCGGCGCCGAATGCCACGCCGTGCTCGGCATCGACCCCGCTGGGTACATCCAGCGCCATCACCGGCACACCGCAGTCGCTGAGGGCAGCGATCAAGGTCGAGATAGGCTCGCCCGGCGCCCGGTTCAGGCCAATGCCGAACAGGGCATCGACCACGACATCGGCATCGGCCAGCACGCAAGGAAACAGCTCCACCGCGCCGCCCACGGCCAGATAGTCGGTACAGGCGCGCTGCGCCAACTCGGACTCGGGACCCTGCTCAGGCAGGTGCACCACGGTGACCCTGCGGCCAGCCCGGTGCGCCAACCGCGCCAGTACGTAGCCGTCGCCGCCGTTGTTGCCGGTCCCGCAGACCACCACTATCCGGCGCGCCTGGGGCCAGCGTTCCAGCAATACCTGCCAGGCCGCCAGGCCGGCGCGCTGCATCAGCACATAGGAATCACCACCCAGAAGCGCGGTTGCCTGCGCATCGATCATGCGCGCGGCGGCAGTGTCGTAAAGATCGAGGGGTGTGTACATGTCCGGATTCTATACTTCTCCACCATGTCCGCCGTGTTCTCCAGCAACGATCCCGCACAGGTTGCCGCGCGCATCCGCACGCTCGCGCGGGCAGCCGGCTTCCAGCGCTGCGGCATCGCCGGAATCGACCTGGCCGAGGACGAGCAGCACCTGCGCAGTTGGTTGGCCGAAGGCCTGTACGGCACGATGCACTGGATGGCCCAGCACGGCGACAAGCGCTCCCGGCCACAAGAACTGGTGCCCGGCACATTGCGGGTGATCTCGGTCGGGCTCGACTATGGCCGCAACGACGGTATCCAGGCCTGGGACACACTGGCCGACGGCGAGCGCGCCTATGTGGCCCGCTACGCGCTCGGCCGCGACTATCACAAGCTCATGCGCAATCGCCTGCAACAGCTTGCCGAGCGTATCCAGCAGGACATCGGTCGCTTCGGCCACCGGGTGTTCGTGGATTCGGCACCGGTGCTGGAGCGCGCGTTGGCGCGCAATGCCGGACTGGGCTGGATCGGCAAACATACCTGCCTGATCGACCGCAACGGCGGCTCCTGGTTCTTCCTTGGCGAGATATATGTCGACGCGGCACTCCCCATCGACGCCCCTGCCAGTGCGCATTGCGGCAGTTGCACGCGCTGCATCGAAGTCTGCCCGACTCAGGCGATCATCGCGCCGCATCGCCTGGATGCGCGACGCTGCATCGCCTACCTGACGATCGAGCACGATGGCGCCATCCCGGAGCCGATGCGCGCGCCCATCGGCAACCGCATCTTCGGCTGCGACGATTGCCAGCTAGTCTGCCCCTGGAACAAGTTCGCCAAGCGCACCGACGAGCCGGATTTCCGCGCCCGCAACAATCTGGACCGCGCAACGCTGCCAGAGCTGTTCGCGTGGGAAGAGGACGAATTCCTGCGCCGCACCGAAGGCAGCCCGATCCGCCGCAGCGGCCACATGCGCTGGTTGCGCAATATCGCGGTGGCGCTGGGCAACGCGCCTTCGACCCCGGCAGTGCTGACGGCGCTGGCCAGCCGCCGCGAACACGAGTCGGTGCTGGTGCGCGAGCATGTTGACTGGGCATTGGCGCAGCACGGCATTTGAACGGCCACCCTGGTCCGTTCGCCGGTACTGGCAGCGGCCGCGACGCGGGTACGTGATAATGGCCGCATGCCCGACCGCAACGACCAGATCCTTACCCCCAGCCAGCTCAACACCCTCGCCCGCGACCTGCTAGAGGGCGCCTTCCCGCTGGTATGGGTCGAGGCCGAGCTGGGCAACGTCACCCGTCCATCGTCGGGGCATCTGTACTTCACCCTGAAGGATGCGCGCGCACAGGTACGTTGCGCGATGTTCCGGCCCAAGAGCCAGTGGCTGAAGTTCCAGCCACGCGAGGGTCTTCGGGTGCTGGCACGTGGACGTTTGACCCTGTACGAGGCGCGTGGCGACTACCAGATGGTGCTCGACCACCTGGAAGAAGCCGGCGAAGGCGCGCTACGGCGTGCGTTCGAGGAACTGCGCATGCGCCTGGCCGCAGAAGGCTTATTCGACAAGGACCGCAAGCGCGAGTTGCCGCGCCATGTCCGCCGCCTGGCAGTGATCACCTCGCCCAGCGGCGCGGCCGTGCGCGATGTGCTGAGCGTGCTGGCACGGCGCTTCCCGATGCTCGAAGTGGAGCTGCTGCCCTCGCTGGTCCAGGGCGACAGCGCTGCGGCACAGGTCACCTCGCTACTGCAACGCGCCGATGCGTCGGGGCGCTACGACGTGATCCTGGTAACCCGTGGCGGCGGCTCGCTCGAAGACCTGTGGGCATTCAACGACGAGCGGCTGGCACGCGCGATCGCCGAGTCCGACACCCCCGTGGTATCGGCCATCGGGCACGAGACCGACTTCACTCTGGCCGACTTCGCCGCCGACCTGCGCGCGCCGACGCCATCGGTTGCCGCCGAACTGCTGGTCCCCGACCAGCGCGAACTGGCCACCCGCGTGCGCCAGGCCCAGGCTCGACTCGCGCAACTGCAGCGGCACGCCCTCAGCCAGGCGATGCAGCGTGCCGACCGGCTGGCCCTGCGACTCAACGCCCAGACGCCACAAGCCCGCCTGCAACTACTGCAACGCCGCCAGCAGGACGCCGGCCGGCGCCTGCACGCACAAGCACAGCAATTGCTGGAGCGGGCACGCAGCCGCCTGCATCGCGCCGAAGCCGGCGTGCGCCTGCACAATCCGCAACAACAGTTGGCGGCCCTGCGGCAACGCCTGCAAACCCTGCATCCACAGGCCCCGATGGCACGTCGTCTGCAACACGATGCACTGCGACTGCGCGGCCTGGCCCGCTCACTGGAAAGCGTGAGCCCCCTGGCAACCGTCGCGCGCGGTTACGCCATCGTCACCCGCCAATCCGACGGCGTACTGGTCCGCTCAGCCACCCAGGTCGACCCCGGCGACATCCTCCGCACCCAACTAGCCGACGGCAGTCTCGAAGTAAGAGTGGAGAAGCGCGAGGCATAGCCAGCTGACATGGACGGAAACAGTCCCCGCCACTCCCCCGCACCCCATCAATCGCCGCCGCTATTGCCGTTCCCGTTGCTCAAATGTTGACCTTGACCTAACTCGCCCTCAAAGCGAGCCGGGCACCGCAGGCAAGGACGGCCGAAGAGGCGCCCGGTTTGAACGAAGTGAGTTTGGGCGCCATCCCGGAAAGGGGGATAAACGCCGTTCTTGGCGAGGAGCGCAGAGGACCGGTGCGGCTTCATCGCACCGGCTCGCGTCGGGCGAAGGCGCTTTGGGTTACTTTTGGCAAGACAAAAGCGACACACGCCCGCAGGCGCGGAAGCCGTTGACGTTAGCGCTTGAGGTTGCTTTTGCGGTCGCCATCCACATCAAACCCCAACAGCAAAAATTCGCAATTCCTCACCCACCCACCGCACTTACCAATAGCGGCGACCACCGAACGCACATCCAGCGCAACGGCCCTACCTCAGCTCAGCGCGCGGTCGCGGACGCCTCGTCGCAGAAACGCTTGCGATACTCCATCGCCTTCGGCATCAACGCCTGAAGATTCTGGATACGCGTACCCGGGTTGGGATGCGTGGAAGCGAACTCCGAAGTAGCCTGCCCGCCATTGGACTCGCTCATGCGCTGCCACAGCGGAACCGCCTCCTGCGGATCGAAACAGGCCGCAGCCGCCAACATCAAACCGACCTCGTCGGCCTGGGTTTCGTGACTACGCGCATACGGCAGCAGATAGCCATAGCCCATCGCCGACATCATCATCTGCTGCTGTTGCGCATCCATGCCACTGGCGGCACCGGCCATCTGGCCGATCTGCGTCAGCTTCTGTTGCGCCATGCGCTGGGCACCGTGGCGCAACAGCGCATGCGAGATCTCGTGCCCCATCACCACCGCCATCGCATCGGCATTCTTCGCCACCGGGAACAACCCGGTGTAGACCGCCATCTTGCCGCCCGGCAGACAGAATGCATTGGCCTGGTCGGACTGGATGACATTGACGTCCCAGTCGAAACCCCGCGCAAAGTGGCTCGGCTGCTGACCATGCTCGGCCGCCAGCGCAGTCTCGACCACGTCCACCTTGGCGATCAGGCGCTGCGCGATCGCGCGCACCTGCACTGACTGCTGCGACTGCGGATCCAGCGGCTGTTCCTGGGTCAGTATCTCCTGATAAGCCTGCAACCCCAGCGCCTTTTCCTCCTCCACGCCGAGCGAGCTGTCGATCAGTACCTTTTCGCCGGTATAGGGATCCACGCTGCGATTGGAGAACCAATAGAACGCCGCATAGCCGGCGAAGGCCAGCAGCACCAGCCAGCGCATGTTACCGACCCGTCCGGACCGCTGTCCTCGCTGCGCTGCGCCGCTACCCGTTGGATCGATCCGCATGTTCATCTTCTCCGCCTGTAAATCCTGCTCAAATGCCCCGAACCAGCCGGAAGCCGATCCTGGCGCTGGTGGTGTCCGAATCTTGTGACAAACGCCACGCCGCACGCGTCTGCTGCGGCGAGTTGGCCCAATTGCCGCCACGTACCAGGCGCTGCCGGCAGCCCGGATTGAACCATGCCGCGCCATCGGCCGGCGCGCGACGATAGCTGGCATGCCAGCAGTCGGCAACCCATTCGCTGAGGTTCCCGCCCATGTCGTGCAATCCCCAGCGGTTGGCACGGAAGCGGGCCACCGGCGCAGGCCCCCAGAAACCATCCCCGTAGCCCACGAATGCGTTGCTCCAGTGCCGACCACTGGGCGAAACGTCGTTGCCGCCGGTGAAGTTGCCCGACGCTTCCGGCGGCGTACCGGCCGCGCCCCATGGATAGCGGCCGTGGCTGCCCGCGCGCAACGCGTATTCGAACTCGGCCTCGCTCGGCAGTCGATAGTGCCGACCGGTCTGCTCCGACAACCAGGCCGCATAGGCCTCGGCGTCGCGTACGCTCACGTGCATTACCGGACTGCTGGAGACGGCCCTGACGCCGTTGTAGCCGGATTGCCAATCCACGCCGCTGCGGCGCAGGAAATTGCCGCTGCGTTCGTCATATACGGTGGAATGACCGCGTCGGGTCGCGCGTGGGCGCGCCTTGGCGCCCTGCACGAAGCGGCGGAATTCAGCGACCGTCACCTCCGTGATCGACATCGCGAAGCCACGCTCGAATCGCACATCATGCGCGGGCCGTTCCGCGTCCGAGCTGCCAGGCTCGTCCTCGTCGGCCCCCATACGGAATGTGC
>JAATFS010000508.1 GCA_015655035.1 Lysobacterales bacterium
AGGAAGCCTCGCGCAAGCTCGGCTTCACCACGCGCAAGACCATGCAGGTGGCGCAGAAGCTGTACGAAGGCGTGGCGCTTGGCGACGAGGGCTCGGTCGGCCTGATCAGCTACATGCGTACCGACTCGGTGAACCTGTCGCAGGATGCGCTGAGCGAGATCCGCGACGTGATCGCGCGCGACTACGGCACCGCTTCGGTGCCGGACAAGCCGAACATGTACACCACCAAGTCGAAGAACGCGCAGGAAGCGCACGAAGCGGTGCGCCCGACCTCGGCGCTGCGCACGCCGGCCCAGGTGGCGCGCTTCCTGTCCGACGACGAGCGCAGGCTGTACGAGTTGATCTGGAAACGCGCAGTGGCCTGCCAGATGATCCCGGCCACCCTCAACACCGTCAGCGTCGACCTGTCCGCAGGCAGCGAGCACGTGTTCCGCGCCAGCGGCACCACCGTGGTCGTGTCCGGCTTCTTGGCGGTCTACGAGGAAGGCAAGGACAGCAAGACCGCCGAGGACGACGACGAAGGCCGTAAGCTGCCGGCGATGAAGCCCGGCGACCGCGTTCCGCTGGACCGCATCCTCGCCGAGCAGCACTTCACCCAGCCGCCGCCGCGCTTCACCGAAGCGTCGCTGGTCAAGACGCTGGAGGAATACGGCATCGGCCGGCCTTCCACCTACGCCTCGATCATCCAGACCCTGCTGTTCCGCAAGTACGTGGAGATGGAGGGCCGCAGCTTCCGCCCCACCGATGTCGGCCGCGCAGTGTCCAAGTTCCTGTCCGGGCATTTCGCCCGCTACGTGGACTACGACTTCACCGCCAAGCTCGAGGACGACCTGGACGCGGTCTCGCGCGGTGAGGAGGAATGGATCCCGCTGATGGAGAAGTTCTGGGGCCCGTTCAAGGAACTGGTCGAGGACAAGAAGGAATCGCTGGACAAGACCGATGCCGGCAGCGTGCGCGTACTCGGCACCGATCCGGTCAGCGGCAAGGACGTCAGCGCGCGTATCGGCCGGTTCGGCCCGATGGTGCAGATCGGCACCGTGGACGACGAGGACAAGCCCAAGTTCGCCTCGCTGCGGCCGGGCCAGAGCATCTACTCGATATCGCTGGAGGACGCGCTGGCGCTGTTCCTGATGCCGCGTGCACTGGGCCAGGACCAGGATCAGGACGTCAGCGTGGGCATCGGCCGGTTCGGCCCGTTTGCCCGTCGCGGTAGCGTCTACGCCTCGCTGAAGAAGGAGGACGACCCCTATACAATCGACTTGGCGCGTGCGGTGTTCCTGATCGAGGAAAAGGAAGAGATTGCACGCAACCGGGTGATCAAGGCCTTCGAAGACAGCGACATCCAGGTCCTCAACGGCCGCTTCGGCCCGTACATCAGCGACGGCAAGCTCAACGGCAAGATCCCCAAGGACCGCGAGCCGGCATCGCTGACGCTGGCCGAGGTGCAGCAGTTGCTGGCCGACACCGGCAAGCCTGTGCGCAAGGGCTTCGGCGCGAAGAAGACCGCCGCCAAGAAGGTGGTAACCAAGAAGGCAGTGGCCAAGGAAGCGGCGCCGAAAAAGACGGTGGCCAAGAAAGCCCCGGCAAAGAAAGCGGCGAAGAAAACCGTGAAGAAGGCGGCCAAGAAGGTCGTCAAGAAGACCGCCGGATGATCCGATAGCCGACCGCCTCACTCACGCTGCAGGCCTTTGGATGTCGCGCAGCAATCTGTTCGTCGTCGCCGCGATCGCAGTCGTGATCGGGCCGTGCAGCGGCTTGATGGCGCCCCCTCTGGCCCTTCATTGAAATCAGCCGCAGCATGCCCCGCTCACCCGTTGCCGACCTCACCCTCGCCACCGCTGTCGCCGCCTTGCGCCGCGGCGAGCTGATCGCCTACCCAACCGAAGCGGTATGGGGCATCGGCTGCGACCCGCGCCAGCAAGCGGCAGTGCTGCGACTGCTGGCGCTGAAGCAGCGCCCGCTCGACAAGGGCGTGATCGTGGTCGCCGCCGACCTCGAGGTGCTGCGGCCATGGCTGGACCTGGAGGCGCTCCCAGCCGAGCGCCTGCGCGACGTCCTGGCCAGTTGGCCAGGGCCGCATACCTGGATCCTGCCGGCCAGCGCCACGGCGCCACGCTGGATCACCGGCGCACACAGCGGCATTGCGGTGCGCATCAGCGCGCATCCGCAGGTAGCGGCGCTGTGCCGGGCCTGGGGCGCGGCGCTGGTCTCCACCAGCGCCAATCTGGCCGGGCAGCCCCCCGCGCGCAGCCGCGAGCAGCTCGATCCATCGTTATTGCCCGCCCTGGCCGGCATCCTCGACGGCGACACCGGTGGCCTTGCCCAGCCGACGCCGATCCGCGACGCGCGCAGCGGCCAAATCCTGCGCGAGTAAAACCGTCAGGGGCCTTGCCGCCGTGGCGCCGGCGGCGCAACCGACTCGACCGATACCACCGCGCGATTGCGTCCCTGCTGCTTGGCCTGATACAGCGCACGATCGGCCCGCATCATCACACGCTCGCAGACAGCATTGCTGTCGCGCGCCAGCAGGTCTGCCGGCGCTACCGTGGCGACGCCGATGCTGGCCGTGATCGTCTGCCACGGGCTGCCATGGTGCGGGATCGATGCGATCCGCAGCTCTTCACGTACCCGCTCGACCACCTCGGCCGCACCTGCTGCGGTGGTGCCCGGCAGCAATAATGCAAACTCCTCGCCCCCATAGCGCGCGACCACGTCGTTCTCGCGACGGACCGAGCGCAACAATGCGGCGGCGATCAGGCGCAGGCATTCGTCGCCCTGCAGGTGGCCGTAACGGTCGTTGTATTGCTTGAAATAGTCCACGTCCAGCATCAGCACCGACAACGCGTCGCCGCGCTCGCGCATGCCCCGCCATCCCTCTGCGAAGGCGCGATCGAAGCCGCGCCGATTGACCAGGCCGGTGAGATGGTCGAGCGTGGCAAAGCGCCGTAGCTGCTGGTTGGCTTGCTCGAGCTGGCGATTGGATTCGGCCAGCGCCTCGGTGGCCAGCGCCAGCCGCTGCTGCACACGCAGATGCTCGGAGATATCGGTCAACGCCACGGTCAGGCCGATGACCCTGCCATCGACGTTGCGCACCCCACGTACCCGCACATGGTACGTGCCACCATTCCATTCGAGCATGTGATCGGGCACCTCCAGACCCGCGTCCAGCAAAGCAAAATCGCGCGTCTCGTTGGCACCGGCTTGCGGCAGCAAATCGGCTACACGCATGCCGACCATCTGCTCCACCTCGATACCGACGATCCGCGCGTGCGCTTCGTTGACCGCCACATACCGATGGTTGCGATCGATCAGGCACAACGCCACCGGTGCGGCGGCGTACAAGGTCTCCAGCTGGAACAGACGCTGGTCCACCGTGGTGCCGCCGGTGCCGCGAATATCGGGAGTGACATCGCGATCGATGCCGCGATAGCCACGCAGTCGATCGTGCTCGTCGAACAGCGGCACCCCGCTCGCCTCCAGCACCACCACATGCCCGTCCGCGTGCAGATTGCGATTGAGCAGACCGTGGAACGGCTGCTGGCGGCTAACGATGGCTGCAAATTCAGCCTGCACCCGCTTCGCTTCGGCCGGCGCCATCAGCGCGAAACGGGAGCGCCCCAGCAATTGTTCGGGTGGGTAGCCCAGCATTCTTTCGCAGCCGCTGGAACAGAAGGTATAGCACCCCTGCGCATCGACCTCCCATAACCAGTCACTGTTGTCGTGCACGAGCTCATGCAGGTGAAGGGAAGCACGGGTTTCGTTGCTATCGGGCACGTATC
Organism: Lysobacterales bacterium; assembly: GCA_015655035.1. GTDB lineage: Bacteria > Pseudomonadota > Gammaproteobacteria > Xanthomonadales > Xanthomonadaceae > JAATFS01. Next base: position 3,780 of record JAATFS010000508.1, read on the forward strand.
CTCTCGTCTGCCTGTTGCGGCCGGAACCGCGCCAAACTCCTGCGGCGCGGCCTATCCCGCCGGCCATCGTTACCGTGTGCAGGCACTTTCCATGGGCGGCATTGGTTGCCGGCGACGCACAAAATGCGCATGACGCGTTCTAGAAACCATAACGCAGAAATCCACCATCCACCGCGATGCACTCGCCGGTGATGTAGCTGGACGCCGGCAGGCACAGGAAGCCGACTGCGGCGGCGACCTCTTCCGGCTCACCGATCCGGCGCATCGGCGTGCGCTCGATCACCTGCTCGTAATAATCCGGCTCCGACAACACCCCGGAGGTGCGTCGGGTGCGGATGTACCACGGCGCCACTGCGTTCACGCGAATCCCGTCCTCGGCCCATTCGACGGCGAGATTGCGCGTCATCTGATGCATCGCCGCCTTGGACATGCCATACGGCGCACCGCTGCGCACGTGCGTGGTGCCGGAAACGCTGCCGACGTTGACGATCGCCGAGCTCGCATGCCGCGTCAGCAGCGGATGCGCATAGCGCGACAACTCGAACGCCGAGAACAGGTTGGTCTCGAATACCCCGCGCCACTCGTCCTCGGTGTAGTCGATCGC
>JAATFS010000360.1 GCA_015655035.1 Lysobacterales bacterium
CAACCAAGGCATCCGTCTGAGCGACGCGCCGGCTTTCAGCTTTCAGGGGCACCCTGAGGCGAGCCCGGGTCCGCACGATGTCGGCGGCCTGTTCGACCAATTCATCCAATTGATGCAGGCGCGCGCTGCGGCGGCGGCGTAGCCGGTATGAAGCCGGAATTCTCCTTCACCCAAACGCGGTCTGAGTCGGGAGTTGTGCGTGCCCAAAAGAACTGATCTGCGCACCATCCTCATCATCGGCGCCGGCCCGATCGTCATCGGCCAGGCCTGCGAGTTCGATTATTCCGGCGCGCAGGCGTGCAAGGCGCTGCGCGACGAGGGCTACCGCGTGGTGCTGGTCAACAGCAACCCCGCCACGATCATGACCGACCCCAACATGGCGGACGCGGTCTATATCGAGCCGATCAACTGGCAGATGGTCGAAAAGATCATCGCCAAGGAGAAGCCCGACGCGTTGCTGCCGACCATGGGCGGGCAGACCGCGCTGAACTGCGCGCTCGACCTGGCCGACAACGGCGTGCTGGAGAAGTACGGCGTCGAACTGATCGGCGCCAAGCGCGATGCGATCCGCATGGCCGAAGATCGCGAGCTGTTCCGCGTGGCGATGGGCGAAATCGGCCTGGAATGCCCGAAGGCGGAAGTGGCGCACACCCTCGAGGAAGCGCTGGATATCCAGTCCCGGGTGGGCTATCCGACCATCATCCGTCCCAGCTTCACGCTGGGCGGCAGCGGTGGCGGCATCGCCTACAACCGCGAAGAATTGATCGAGATCGTCGGCCGCGGCCTGGAATTGTCGCCGACCAGCGAAGTGCTGGTCGAAGAATCGGTGCTCGGCTGGAAGGAGTTCGAGATGGAGGTCGTCCGCGATACTGCGGACAACTGCATCATCGTTTGTTCGATCGAGAACCTGGACCCGATGGGCGTGCACACCGGCGACTCGATCACGGTCGCGCCCGCGCAGACCCTGACCGACAAGGAATACCAGCGCCTGCGCGATGCCTCGATCGCGGTGCTGCGCAAGATCGGCGTGGATACTGGCGGTTCCAACGTGCAGTTCGGCATCAGCCCGACCACCGGCCGCGTGGTGGTGATCGAGATGAACCCGCGCGTGTCGCGCTCCTCGGCGCTGGCATCCAAGGCTACCGGCTTCCCGATCGCCAAGGTCGCGGCCAAGCTGGCGGTGGGCTACACCCTGGACGAACTGCGCAACGAGATCACCGGTGGCAAGACCCCGGCGTCGTTCGAGCCGTCGATCGACTACGTGGTGACCAAGATCCCGCGTTTCGCGTTCGAGAAGTTCCCGCAGGCCGACGCCCGCCTGACGACCCAGATGAAGTCGGTGGGCGAGGTGATGGCGATGGGCCGCACCTTCTCCGAGTCGCTGCAAAAAGCCTTGCGTGGACTGGAGACCGGCAAGATCGGGCTGGATCCGACCGGGCTGGACCTGGCCAGCGAGGACGACATCGCCGCACTCAAGCGCGAACTCAAGGCGCCGGGTCCGGAGCGTCTGTTCTATGTCGCCGATGCGTTCCGCGCCGGCATGAGCGTGGACGAGGTGTATGCGCTGTCGTTCATCGACCCCTGGTTCCTGGACCAGATCGAGGAACTGGTCGCCACCGAGAACCAGCTCGCTGTCGATGGACTGGGGGCAATCGATGCCGCGCGTCTGCGCAAGCTCAAGCGCGCCGGGTTCTCCGATGCGCGCCTGGCCGAGCTGTCCGGTACCAACGAAGCCGCCGTGCGTGCGCTGCGTCGCGCCCACAAGGTGCGTCCGGTGTACAAGCGCGTGGATTCCTGCGCGGCCGAGTTCTCCACCAGCACTGCCTACCTGTATTCGACCTACGAGGACGAGTGCGAGGCGCAGCCGAGCAATCGCGACAAGATCATGATCCTCGGCGGCGGCCCCAACCGCATCGGCCAGGGCATCGAGTTCGACTACTGCTGCGTGCATGCTGCGCTCGCGCTGCGCGAGGACGGCTACGAGACCATCATGGTCAACTGCAACCCGGAGACCGTATCCACCGACTACGACACCTCCGACCGCCTGTACTTCGAGCCGCTGACGCTGGAAGACGTGCTGGAGATCGTCGAGCTGGAGAAACCCAAGGGCGTGATCGTGCAATACGGTGGGCAGACCCCGCTCAAGCTGGCGCGCGCACTGGAAGCCAACGGCGTGCCGGTGATCGGCACCTCGCCCGATTCGATCGACCTGGCTGAGGACCGCGAGCGCTTCCAGCAACTGGTCGACAAGCTCGGACTGAAGCAGCCGCCGAACCGCATCGCCCGCAACCCGGAAGAAGCGCTGGTGCTGGCTCGCGAGATCGGCTACCCGCTGGTGGTGCGTCCGAGCTACGTGCTGGGCGGCCGGGCGATGGAGATCGTCTACGGCGAGTCCGACCTGGCGCGCTACGTGCGCGATGCGGTCAAGGTCTCCAACGATTCGCCGGTGCTGCTGGATCGCTTCCTCGACAATGCGGTCGAAGTGGACGTGGACATCATCGCCGACAAGGATGGCAACGTGCTGATCGGCGGCGTGATGGAGCATATCGAGGAAGCCGGCGTGCACTCGGGCGATTCCTCGTGCTCGCTGCCGCCGTACTCGCTGTCCGACAAGACCCAGGCCGAGCTGCGCAGGCAGGTGGTCGAACTGGCCAAGGCGCTGAACGTGATCGGCCTGATGAATACCCAGTTCGCGATCCAGACCAGCGACGAAGGCGACGACACGGTGTTCCTGCTGGAAGTGAACCCGCGCGCGTCGCGCACCGTGCCGTTTGTGTCCAAGGCCACCGGCATGCCGCTGGCCAAGATAGCCGCACGCTGCATGGCCGGGATGACCCTGGCCGAGCAGGGCGCGACCAAGGAAATCGTGCCGGACTACTATTCGGTGAAGGAAGCGATCTTCCCGTTCGCCAAGTTCCAGGGCGTGGACCCGATCCTGGGGCCGGAGATGCGTTCCACCGGCGAAGTGATGGGCGTGGGCCGCAGCTTCAACGCCGCGTTCGCGCGGGCGCAGGAGGCTGGCGGCATCAAGGCCCCGCCGCTGGGCAAGGCGTTCGTGTCGGTCCGCGATCCGGACAAGAAGCGCGTATTGCCGGTGGCGCAGGCCCTGGTCGAGCGCGGCTACAGCCTGGTCGCCACTTGCGGTACCGGTGCTTGGCTGCAGCAAAACGGGTTGCAGTGTGAGATCGTCAACAAGGTGGCCGAGGGCCGGCCGCATATCGTCGATTCGATCAAGAACGGCGAAATCGTCTATATCGTCAACACCACCGAAGGTCGCGCAGCGATTTCGGATTCGTTCTCTATCCGGCGCGAGGCGTTGCAGCATCGCGTGACCTATTCCACCACCGTCGCTGGCGCCAAGGCGCTGGTGCAATCGCTAGAATTCCGCGGCACCGGCCCGGTCTGGTCGCTGCAGGAACTGCACAAGGAGCTGGAAGCATGAGAGCCCCCATCACCGCCAAGGGCGCGCAGCGTCTGCGCGAAGAGCTCGACCACCTGAAGTCGGTCAAGCGTCCGGAAGTGATCACCGCGATCGCAGAAGCGCGCGAACACGGCGATCTGAAGGAAAATGCGGAATATCACGCCGCGCGCGAGCAGCAGGGTTTCATCGAGGGCCGCATCAAGCAGTTGGAAAGCGAGTTGTCGCACGCCGAGATCATCGACGTCAGCAAGCTGGCGGCCGGCAAGAAGATCGTGTTCGGTGCCACCGTGACCCTGGCCGATGTCGAGACCGACGAGGAAAAACGCTACCAGATCGTGGGTGACCTGGAAGCGGACATCAAGCTGGGCTTGATCGCGATTTCCTCGCCGTTGTCGCGCGCCCTGATCGGCAAGCTGGAAGGCGATAGCGTCACCATCGACGCACCTGCCGGCCAGCGTGAGTACGAAGTCGTCAGCGTCGCGTACTTCGACTGACGCGGCGGTGGCAATGGCGACCTTGCTGTTGCCCGAGAAAGGCCGCTTGCCAGGTGTGCTGGCGGCCGACGACGTGGCGCGGGCGCTGGCTCGCGCCGATCGCAGTCAAGCTGAAGCCGGCGAACGCGAGCAACTACGTCGCCACTTCACGCTTGCGCCGGCAGATTGGCCGGTGGCGGCACTGACGCGCCAGCTCGACGTCGGCGATGCTGCCGGCAGCCTCTGGCTGAGAGCCGATCCGGCCTACGTGATGCCCGACATGCAAGGCGCGCGATTGATGGCGCATGGCCAGGCGCTGGCGGCCGATGCCGACGACCTGGCGGCACTGCTGCCCAGTCTGCAGGCATTGTTCGACGATGCCGGCCTGACCCTCGACGCCCCGACGCCGTCGCGCTGGTATCTGCGGCTGCCTCCGGGTGCGTCGTTGCCGGCGTTCGCCGAGCCCGAGCAAGCCCTCGGCGACGACTTGTTCGGCCACCTGCCCGAGGGCCCCGTGGGGCGACATTGGCGTGCGCTGCTGACCGAGGTCCAGGTGCTCTTGCACCAGCATCCCTGGAACCAGCGGCGCGCCGCGCAAGGCAAGGCGGCGATCAACTCACTGTGGTTCTGGGGGGGCGGCGTGTTGCCGGATGCGGTGAGTACGCCGTATGTGCAGGTGCGCAGCCGCGACGCGTTGTTGCGCGCATTGGCGGCCGCTGCGGGGGCC
>JAATFS010000460.1 GCA_015655035.1 Lysobacterales bacterium
GCCGCCGCGCCGCCTGCACCTGCTCCGGAAGCCACTGCGCCGCCACCCGCGGCCGCGCCCACGGCTGCACCTACTGCCGCGTCGGCCGGCGGACCCGCGCCGGATCCCGCCACCACCGCGCCGCCGGCGGCGGTCACGCCGATCCCGAAGGGACCGCCGGTAAGCGTGACCCCGGAACTCGTCGCAGAGGGCAAGAAACTGTTCCTGTCGGCGGGATGCAGCGCCTGTCACGGCGGCACCGGTGGTGGCGGCATGTGCCCGCCGTTGACTAATGACGTGTGGGTCTACGGCAGCGACGACGACACCTTGCGTACGCTGATCAACGAGGGCACCGCCGCGATGGTCACGCACGGCAAGGTCCGGGTCGGCCATGAGAAGGTGGTCGGGCAGATGCCGCCGTTCGCGCCGGTGCTCAAGCCGGGCGATACCGAGAAGCTGCTGGCGTTCGTCCACTCGATCAACAAGACCGCAGGTGCGGGGCCATGAGAGCGACGCCCGCACGCGCGCTGACGGGCTGGGCGCTGGCGCTGCTGCTGGCCGGCGTCGCCTGTCAGCGCTCGCCGCCCGCCGAACACGCCGATGACGCAAGCGCGGCCGCCAAGGCGCCGGCGCCGGCGCTGGCCTACGTGCCCAACCAGCGCAGTGGCACCATCTCGGTGATTGATACCGACACCGACGTGGTGCTGCGCACGCTGTCGGCGCAGGGCCAGCTCGGCAAGCGCTTGCAGCAGTTGCTGGTTGGGCCGAGCGGGCACCTGTATGTGATCGATGCGCAGGGCCATCGGCTACTGGAGCTGGATACCGCACGGGATCAAATCCTGCGCAGCGTGGACATCGGCGAGAACGCCGAAGGCATTGCGGTCTCCCCGGCCGGCGATCAGTTGGCGGTCTGCGTGGAAGGTCAGAACCAGGTGATGCTGATCGATCCGGCCCGCTTCACCATCGGTGCGCGTATCCCCACCCAGGGGCGGGCGCCCGAGCATTGCGTGTACAGCCCGGACGGGGCCTGGCTGCTGACCAGCAACGAGGGTTCCGATGACCTGGACGTGATCGATCTGAAGGCCGGCAAGTCCACCGGCGTGATCGCCACCAGCGGGCATCCGCGCGGCATGGCCTTCGCGCCGGATGGTACGACTGTTTACGTGGCGCAGGAGACCGCCAATGCGGTCGACGTGATCGACCTGGCGGCGCGGCGGCGGGTGGCCAGCATCCCGGCAGGGCTGCGTACCGCCGGCCTTGCGCTCGCGCGCGACGGTAGTCGCGTCTACGCCTCCAATGGCGGTGCCGGCACGGTCAGCGTGATCGATCCGATGGCGCGGCGCGCGCTGGCCGAGATCGCGGTCGGGCAGCGCCCGTGGAACCCGGCGCTCACCCCCGACGGCAGGAAACTGTACGTGGCCAACGGACGCTCCAACAGCGTGAGCGTCATCGACACCACGACGCTGAAGCAGATCAAGCAGATTGCAGTAGGCGACATGCCTTGGGGTGTGGTCATCGCGCGATAGGGCGAGGAACGCATGCGGCGCAGCGACGGATCCGGGGAGAGCGCAATGAAGACGCGAGCGGCGGTGGCCTGGGCGGCGAACCAGCCGTTGGCCATCGAGGAAGTGGAGGTGCAGCTGCCCAAGGCCGGCGAGGTGCTGGTGCGCATGGTCGCCAGCGGTGTTTGCCATAGCGATGCAAGCACGCTGTCCGGCGTCGATCCGGATGCCGCGTTCCCGGTGATCCTGGGCCAGGAAGGTGCGGGCGTGGTCGAGCAGGTCGGCGTGGGGGTGATGAGTGTGCGTGCCGGCGATCACGTGATCCCCCTGTACATGCCCGAATGTGGCGTCTGCAAGTTCTGCCGGTCCGGACGCACCAATCTGTGCCAGGCGATCCGCGCCAGCCAGGATCGCGGGCTGATGCCCGACGGCAGCAGTCGTTTCTCGCTGCGCGGGCGGCCGATCCTGCATTACATGGGCACCAGTACCTTTGCCGAATACATCGTGCTGCCGGAGATCGCGGTGGCCAAGATCAATCCCGCCGCGCCGCTGGAGAAGGTCTGCCTGCTCGGCTGCACCGTGACCACTGGCATCGGCGCGGTACTTAATACCGCGCGGGTAAGGCCCGGCGACAGCGTGGCGGTGTTCGGGCTCGGCGGCATCGGGCTGTCGGTGGTGCAGGGGGCGGTGATGGCGCACGCCGGGCGCATCATCGTGGTCGATATCAATCGCGACAAGTTCGACCTGGCGCGCGCACTGGGCGCCACCGATTGCCTGGACCCGAAGGACTTCGGCGCGCCGGTGCAGCAGGTGATCGTCGATCTCACCGACGGCGGTGCCGACCACAGTTTCGAATGTGTCGGCGACGTGCGCGCCATGCGCGTGGCGCTGGAGTGCTGCCACAAGGGCTGGGGCGAAAGCATCATCCTGGGCGTGGCGCCGAGCGCGCAGGAAATCAGCACGCGGCCGCTGCAATTGGTCACCGGCCGCAGCTGGCGCGGCAGCGCATTCGGCGGCGTCAAGGGCCGCAGCGAGTTGCCGGGTTATGTCGAGCGCTACCTGGCCGGCGATATCCGTATCGATGAGTTGATCAGCGAGACGCTGCCGCTGCACGAGATCAATCGTGCTTTCGACGCGATCCGCGCCGGCAAGGGCATCAAATCGGTCGTACTGTACTGAGACGAGGGAGCCGTTATGGCCATCCGGAATAGACGCGACATCCCATCGGCGAGCGCATTGGCGCTAGCCATCGCCACCGTGGTGGCGTTCACCCCGGCGCCCGCCAGCGCGCAGACATCGGTCATTGCCGAAGATGCGCAGATCACGATGCTGGACCGGATCGAAGTTACCGCAACGCCGATCCCCGGAACGCTGATCGATGCCGACCTTCTGCCATACACGGTGCAGACCGCCAATGCCGACGACATTGCACGCAGCCAGGCCGGCAACCTCACCGATTTCATGTTGCGCCAGATGAATGGCGTGGACACCAACGAGGTGCAAGGCAGCCCGTTCCAGACCGACCTCACGTTCCGTGGCTTTCGCGCCTCGGCGCTGCCCGGCGCCTCGCAAGGCATATCGGTGTACCTGGATGGGGTGCGCATCAACGAGGCATTCGCCGACATCGTCAGCTGGGACATGATGCCGGAGGCGGCGATCCGCAGCATCGCGCTGATGCCCGGTTCCAATCCGCTGTACGGCCCGAATACGCTTGGCGGCGCGCTGGTGTTCGCGACTCAGTCCGGGCTGACCGCCCCGGGCCTGCGCGCCGACCTGTCGGTGGGCAGTGGCGCGCGCAAGCGCCTGGACGCCTCTTACGGCTATGCCGGCCGCGACGGCCTGCATGCCTTCGTCGCAATCACCGGTTTCGACGAGGATGGCTGGCGGGACGCCTCCGCAGGACGCCTGGGCACGCTGTTCGCCAAGTTCGGGCGGCAGGGCGCGGCCACCGACTGGGAGGTGTCGCTGCTGCACGGGCGCAGCCGCCTTATCGGCAACGGCCTGCTGCCCAGCGGCCGCTATACCGACGACGGCGTCGAGCCGGGACTGTACGAGTCCAGTCGCCGCGCCGTGTACACCTCGCCGGACTTGACCCGCAACCGTAATACGTTGCTGACCGCACAGCTGGACCATCGTTTCGATGCGGACACAGCCTTGCACGTGCTGGGTTACTACCGCGAAGGCCGGCGCGACACCATCAACGGCGACATCAACGAGGACTACGAGGAATTCGTCGACGCATGCGCCGATGGCTATGCGGCCGACGGAACGCCGCTGGACGACGACTGCGAGGTGTCGCGCAGCGAGGCCGATGCCTTGCACAGCGGCGTGCTCAATACCACCCAGATGCGCCAGCGCGCCGAAGGGGTGGCGCTTAACTTCAGTCACCAGGCCGGCGCGCATGCGCTCAGCCTGGGGGCCACCTACGACCGCAACCGGGTGCGCTACCGGCAATACGAGCAGGACGGCTCGGTGCAGGACGACCGCTCGATCGTCGCAGACGACGACGAGGATCGCGAATTCTTCTCCGGCGTCAGCGGCCGCAGCAGCACCC
>JAATFS010000168.1 GCA_015655035.1 Lysobacterales bacterium
ACCTCGGTGTCGCACAACATCGGCCTGGTACTGGCGCCGCCGTTTCTCCAAGGCTTGACGATCAGCGTCGATTACACCAGGACACGGATCGACAACACGATCGGCAGCGTTGAATACCAAGACCTTATCGACGATTTCCCGGATCGGGTCGTGCGCGACGCCAGCGGCAAGATCGTGATGTTGGACACCAGTGGCGTGAACCTTGCCAGCTCACGTAGCAAGACCATCGACTGGACGGTCGCCTATCACTTGCCCACCGAGCGCTTTGGCCAGTTTTCGTTCAATGCCGGCTACTCGCGTCCGATCAGCACCCAGACCCAGGCCACCGCAACGTCGGTGCCGCTCAATCCAGATCTGCCAAAGCGCGCCAGTGGCTCGCTCGCCTGGCAACAGGGGCCGTTGGGCCTGAGTCTGGCCGCGAACTGGCAGGGTGCATTCGACCTGTATCCAGAGAAGACCGCCGACTTCACCTACCAGGGCTACCTGGAAATCACCCCGCGCGTGGCCTATACCCTGCCGGCCGCGCTGGGCGGGCTGGATGCCTCGTTGTCGATCATTAACCTGTTCGATGACGAACCTTCGCTGCGCGCGGCCGGCAGCGGTAATCTGACCAACGATTATCGCGGCCGGCGCTGGGCGCTGGAACTGAAAAAGTCCTTCTGAGTTCGATGCTGTGGCGCGGGTAGCCATCCCGCGCAGCCAGCGGCCGGCTGCGCAGTGCGCGGCCGGCCTTTCCGTTTACTGTTTCGCGAGAACCTCCCTACATGCATGTGCGCAAGCCGAAGGCCGCCCGGCCTTCCTACTGGCAGATCATTCTTCCCTTCTGGCGGTCCGAGCAGAAATGGATGGCACTGGCGATGCTGGCATTGGTGATCTGCATCGGCTTCAGTCTTACATGGCTCTGGCTGCAATCCAACCGCCTGAATGGCGAGGTGGTCGATGCGACGGTTGGGCGGAACTGGCAATTGTTGTGGCCGGTGCTTCTGGCATCGGTGGCAGTCGCCGTGGCGAACTCGGCCGTGAGCTATATAAAGGTAGTGGTGCTCGAATTGTTGAAGCTGCGCTGGCGCACCTGGATGACCCATCGCTACCTACAGGCGTGGACGCTTCGCGTCACCTACTACGATGTCGAACGCGAGCAGCGCGTCGATAATACCGATCAGCGCATTGCCGAGGATGTCGCCCGCTTCGTCGAGATGACGCTTGATTTTGTCGTGAACCTGATTTACGTGGTTAGCAGCACCATCACGTTCACGGTGGTGCTGTGGAAATTGGGGGGGGCGCTTACGTTGGAATTGGCAGAGCTTAAATTCTCGATTCCGGGCTACCAGGTGTGGCTCGTCTATGCTTATTCGATCAGCGTGGTTCTGGTTACCCATTACTTCGGTCGCCAGCTGATTGGATTGCTCAATCACCGTCAGAGTGTCGAGGCAAACTTCCGCTTCCTCGGTATGCAGTTGCGCGAAAATGCTGAACAAATCGCCTTCTACAACGGCGGGCGGCGCGAAGCGGAGCGTATGAAGGAAAGTTTCGAGAAGGTCCGCAAGAACAAGGTCGCCATTATCTGGCGTACCTTCAAGGTGTCGTTGGTCCGCGATGGATATATGGACCTTTTCAAGATTCTGCCTACTCTGGCCTCCCTGCCGCGTTATCTGGCAGGCGCCATCAGCCTGGGCGACATGACCCGAATCGTCGGTGCATTCGATGCGGTCAAGCAATCGCTCAGCTGGTTCGTGCAAGCTTATATTGGTTTCGTCGAATGGGTGGCGATCGGTAATCGCCTGTGCGAACTTTCGGCGGCACTACACGCACCGCGTGGGAAATACGACGATATCAGGGTAGAGCGACGCACCCAGACGCAGGTTGCCGCATCCTCGTTGTATTTACGTCGCCCAGAAGGGACCCCGCTGGCGCATCTCGCGCCGCTGCGCATAGAAGCCGGTGAGCGCTGGCTGCTGCGCGGGCGTTCGGGTAGTGGTAAGAGCACCATGCTGCGCGCCCTGGCCGGGTTATGGCCGCATGGACAGGGGGAGGTGACACTGCCGCGGGAGGCCACGTTGATGTTCCTGCCGCAGCGCAGCTACATACCTGCCGGCACGTTGAAGGCCGCATTGTGCTATCCGTCGGAGCCGCAAACCTTTCTCGATACAGACTGCCAAGAAGTGTTGAGTGCCTGCCGTCTGGAGTCCTACATTGACGCGCTGGGCGACGAGGACCGTTGGCAGACGCGTCTGTCCGGCGGCGAGCAGCAACGCCTGGCCGTCGCCCGAGCGCTGCTGCACCGGCCAGAGTTTCTGTTCCTGGACGAGGCCACTAGCGCGCTGGACCCAGCCACTGAGCAGGCGTTGTATGTGGCCTTGCGCGAACGACTGCCACGCACGGCGCTCGTCAGCGTCGCACACCGCCAACAACTAGAGGCCTTCCACGAGCATATTTTCGAGATCGGTGATCCGGTAGCGGAAAATATCGTGGCCTAGACTTTTTTTTGGCGTGCATCCACGCAGGAGCAGTCATGTCCGCTCGCGCTTCAAGCGTCTTGAGTACTGCATTGCATTCACTGAAATTCACTTGGCAGCAATAGGAGTTTATTGTGGCAGATCACATTTATTCTCTCGATGACGGTATGTTTGAGCAGCAGGTACTGCAGGCGAAGGGCCCGGTGCTGGTCGACTTCTGGGCCGAGTGGTGTGGACCGTGCAAGCAGTTATTGCCGATTCTTGATGACGTGGCCGAGCAGTACGCCGGCGAGGTGGCCGTGTGCAAGATAAATGCCGACGACAACCCGCTCAGCGCCGCGCGCTTCAATGTGCGTTGTCTGCCGACGATGATTCTGTTTGTCGATGGCGTGGAGAAAGAACGCCTTCTTGGTGCCGCGTCAAAGACCCGCATCGCGGCCTTGCTCGATCGTCAACTGGAATCTTAATGGCTGCGCTCGCTTATCACTGCGACCCCTACCGTAAACGTCAGGTCGTCCAGCGCTTGCATGCGCTGCAACAGGTCGGCATCTGGGTCGCTCGACCGATTCACTGGAACGGCGAGGCCGGCAGTCTGGTGGGAAGCCTGCTGCAGGGCGAAGATCTGGACGAATGGGAGCGCCGTTTCGGGTTGCCGAAATGGCTGGCGCTTGTGCTGGACGGAATGCTCGCTAACGCGCCGGACGTGAAGCGAGGCGTGGCGTGCGGCATCGAATTGCTGGAGTCCATTTCGGTTGGAGCGCGGCTGAGCGGTGTCGGCAGCCATTGCGTGCTGGAATTGCTGGAAGGCGATAGATGCGGCCTTACAACATTGCGGCAGGTAGGCCCGCTGGCTTCCACGCTGCATCAAGTGGCCGCGCTGCACCGCGACCTTCTGAACGGTCACGAGATTGCGCCGGTGCAATGGCGGCGTGTGCGCGCCGCCGCGGTGTCGCTGACCGACACCTTGGACGAGAACAGCCTGGAAGCGCGGATCGGTACCTGTATCGAAGCGGCGGCCTGGGATGCGGCCAGCTCGCGCACGCTGGTGTCCGATGTACTGCGTACCTGGATCTGGGCGATGAGCGCATCGGCCGAGCAATCCAGCGGGTGGGGTCCCGCTGACGATGAACGAATCAAGACCTTGCTAGCCAGCCTGCACGCGCAGGCCAAAGTCGAGGCAACGGACCCGAATGCCCACATCGATGTGTTCAAGCTGTTGGAGCGAGTTTATCCAGACGACGCCGCGCGGCTGCGGGCGAATATCGCAGGTCAGCACGAGCGCCGCGCCGCGCAATGGCAGCGCGCGGCGGATGTATTGCGGGGGGCCTTTGCAGTGGACCTAGTGCCTCTTATACCGCGCGCGCATCTGTTCGCGAATCCTGCCCGCGCCGCTATTAGCATCAGCCCCGATGGGCAGTGGCTGGCGTGGCTGGCCAATGATAGCGGGGTGATGAATATATGGGCTGCGCCTCGCGACCAGCCTGAAGACGCGCGCCAGTTGACATTCGACCGACATCGTGGGATAGGCGGCTTCAGCTGGGTGTATTTACCCGGTCTTTTGCTGTATTCGCAGGATCGCGATGGTGACGAAAATTGGCGCCTGTTCGGAGTGGAGGTGGCTAGCGCACGGGTGCGCGAGCTGGTGGCAGTCAAGCCTGGCGTGCGTGTGGGCATTCATAGCACCAGCCGGATGCGGCGCGAGGAACTACTGGTTACCTTGAACCAGCGTGATCCGCGCTACCCGGATCTGTACCTGCTGGACCTGGAAAGCGGTGCGCTGACGCTGCACGAGCTGAATCCGGGTCTGGGCGGTTACCTGGTCGATGACGCCTACAACGTGCGCCTGGCCTGGCGCAGTACCGCTGCCGGTGGCAGCGACATCCTGCGGCGCGACGAACACGGGCAATGGCAGCCATGGATCGCGCTTTCGGCCGATGACGCGCGCAGCTCGGGCCCGACGCACTTCAGTGCCGACGGCCGCACGCTGTACTTCCGCGATAGCCGTGGCCGCGATACCGCCGCGCTGGTGGCCATCGATGTCGATAGCGGCGCGTTGACCGTGCTGGCCGAGGATTCGCGCGCCGATATCGGTAGCATGATCGTCGATCGCCGCGATTACCGGCCGTTGGCCTATGCGGTGAGCCACGAACGCTATCGGCTGCATCTGTGTGACGACACGATCCGCGCCGATGTCGATTTTCTTGATGCCGAGGGCATCGGTGAATGGAACCTGGGCAGCCGCACCGAGGACGACACTGTGTGGTTGGTTGCGGCCTCGTCGGACCTGCATCCGGGCAGCGCCTACCTGTACGATCGTCAGGCGCGTACGTTGGGCAAGCTGTTCGACGTTCGCCCACAACTGGCCGATGCCCCCTTGGCGCCGATGCACTCCACCGTTATCCGTGCCCGCGATGGCCTGGAGCTGGTGTCCTATCTCAGCGTCCCGGTCGATGCCGATGCCGGCGATCTGCGCACCCACCGCCCGGTGCCGCTGGTGCTGCTGGTTCACGGTGGGCCGTGGTCGCGCGATGGCTTCGGCTACAACGCCATGCACCAATGGCTGGCCAATCGCGGCTACGCGGTGCTGTCGGTGAACTTCCGTGGTTCCACCGGCTTCGGCAAGACCTTCCTCGATGCCGGCAATGGCGAATGGGGGCGGAAGATGGACGAAGACCTGGAGGATGCGGTGCAGTGGGCGATCGAGCGCGGCATTGCCGACCCTGCGAAGCTGGCGATCTTCGGCGGCAGCTACGGTGGCTACGCGGTGCTGTCGGCATTGACCCGCTATCCGGACCGCTATGCCTGTGGCATCGACGTGGTCGGCCCCTCCAACCTGGAGACCTTGCTGGCCTCGATCCCGCCGTACTGGGAAGCGGCCCGCGCGATGCAGTACCGGGCCATCGGCAATCCCGACACCGCAGAGGGCCTGGCGCTGCTGCGCGAGCGCTCGCCGCTGCACCGCGCCGCGGCGATCCGCGCACCGCTGCTGATCGCCCAGGGCGCCAACGACCCGCGGGTGAAGCAGGCCGAATCCGAGCAGATGGTGCAGGCCTTGCGCGCCAACGGCATTGCCGTGGACTACGCGCTGTATGCGGACGAGGGCCACGGTTTCGTGCGCGAGCCCAACCGGATGTCGTTCTACGCGCAGGTGGAGGCGTTCCTGGCGCGGCACCTGGGCGGGCGCCAGGAGCCTGCGCCGGCCGGCGGCTTCCCCGGCAGTACGCTGCAACTGCAATCGGGCCGGCCGGAATAGTCCGGCCCGGCAGCGCGGCATATTGTCCTGGGGCGCCATCGTCCCGATATCCTTGTCACCCCGTCGCCGAAGAGTCCCGACCATGACCTGCGCCAATCCCCTGCTCGATTTCTCCGGCCTGCCGCAGTTCGACCAGATCCGTCCCGAGCACATCGGGCCGGCGATCGACCAGTTGCTGGCTGAAGCCGAGACGGCGGTGAAGCAGGCCGAGCAGGTCGCGCCGGTCAGCTGGGACAGCTTCGTCGTCCCGCTGGACGATGCCACCGAGCGGTTGTGGCGCGCCTGGGGAGTGGTCGGCCACCTGCAAGCGGTGGTGAATACGCCGGAACTGCGCGAGGCCTATAACGCCAACCTGCCCAAGGTGACGCGCTTCGGCAGTGCATTGGGCCAGAACCTGGCGCTCTACGCCCAGTACAAGGTACTGGCCGAATCCGAACAGACGGCTGGTTACGACGACGCCCGGCGCAAGGTGCTGGAGAACGCGCTGCGCGACTTCCGCCTCGGCGGCGCCGAACTGGGCGAGGCCGAAAAGGCCCGCTTTGCGCAGATCCAGGAGGAACTGTCGGCGCTGTCGGCCAAGTTCTCGCAGAACGTGCTCGACGCCACCGACGCCTGGTCGTACCTGGTGACCGACGAGGCCGAGCTGGCGGGGCTGCCGGCCGAGGTGGTCGCCGCGGCGCGCGCCGCTGCCGACAAGGATGGCAGCGCCGGCTGGAAGCTCACTTTGCAAATGCCGTGCTACCTGGCGGTGCAGAGCTACGCCGACCGTCGTGTGCTGCGCGAGAAGCTCTATCGCGCCAACAGCGAGCGCGCCTCCGAGTTCGGCGATCCGGCGCTGGACAACAGTGCCAATATCGATCGCATCCTGGCGCTGCGCGCCGAGCTGGCGGCGCTGCTGGGCTTTGCCAGCTACGCCGAGTACTCGGTGGCGACCAAGATGGCGCAGAGCCCGGCCGAAGTGCTCGATTTCCTGGGCGACCTGGCGCAGCGGGCCAAGCCATATGCGCAGCGCGACCGCGCCGAACTGGAAGCCTTCGCGCGTGACGAGCTGGGGCTGGCCGCGCTGGAAGCCTGGGACCTGGCGTATGTCGGCGAGAAACTCAAGCAGGCGCGCTACAGTTTTTCCGAGCAGGAGGTGAAGCAGTACTTCACCGAGCCGAAGGTGCTGGCCGGGCTGTTCGACGTGATCCATGCGCTGTATGGCTTGACCGTGGAAGCCGACACTGCGCCGGTGTGGCATCCGGACGTGCGCTTCTACCGGCTGGTGGACGGGCAAGGGCAACTGGTCGGCCAGTTCTACCTGGACCTGTACGCGCGCGAGGGCAAGCGCGGCGGCGCCTGGATGGACGACTGCCGCAACCGCCGCGATACCGCGCAGGGTACGCAGACCCCGCTGGTCTACCTGGTATGCAACTTCGGCGGCGGCGCGGGCGGCAAGCCGGCCACCTTCCGCCATGGCGAGGTGACCACGCTGTTCCACGAAATGGGCCACGGCCTGCACCAGTTGCTGACCCGCATCGGCGAACTGGGCGTGGCCGGCATCAATGGCGTGGAATGGGACGCGGTCGAGCTGCCGAGCCAGTTCATGGAAAACTTCTGCTGGGAATGGGAGCGCGTACAGGCGATGACTGCGCACGTCGACAGCGGCGCGCCGTTGCCGCGCAACCTGTTCGACCGCATGCTCGCCGCCCGCAATTACCAGAGCGGCATGTTCACCGTGCGCCAGCTCGAATTCGCGTTGTTCGACATGCAATTGCACAGCGACTTCGATCCGGCCCAGGACAGCGTGCTGCAACTGCTCGAGCGCGTGCGCGATGCGGTGGCGGTGAACCGCCCGCCGGCCTGGAACCGCTTCCCGCACCAGTTCAGCCACATCTTTGCGGGGGGCTATGGCGCCGGCTATTACAGCTACAAGTGGGCCGAGGTGCTCAGCGCCGACGCCTACGCCGCGTTCGAGGAGGCGCCGGAGCAGGTTGCCGAGATCGGCGCGCGCTTCCGCCACGAAGTGTTGTCGCGTGGCGGCAGCCGCAGCGCGGCCGACAACTTCCGCGCCTTCCGTGGCCGAGCGCCGAAGATCGACGCGTTGCTGCGCCATCACGGCATGGCGGATTGAACAAAACACGCCGGCCACCCGCCTGGGCTATATGCTTGACCTCGTGGGAACGGCCCCCACGGGGCGAGTGCCGCCACAGGAGAAGCGCGAGATGAAACGTATCGTCATGGTTGCCGTGTTGCTGGTGGCCGGATTGGCCGCTTCGGCGGCACAGGCGCAGTCGCGAACGGCGTATGCCGTTACTCATGCCAATCTGCGGGCCGGGCCGGCTATCGACTATCCCCGCATCGGCAGCGTGCCGGACGGTGCGCGACTGGATATTTATGGCTGCGTCGATGATTGGTCATGGTGCGACGTGCAGTGGCGTGGCGAGCGCGGGTGGATCTCCGCCGGGCTGATCGAGTACGACTATTCCGGTCGTCGCGTCGGCGTTTCCGGCCATGGCGCGCAGATAGGACTGCCGATCCTGGTGTTCGCGTTCGACAGCTATTGGTCCAGCCATTACCGCAACCGCTCCTGGTACCGCGACCGCGACCGCTGGCGCGATCATCGGCCGCAGTCGCGCCCGCAGCAGCGGGTTACGCGCGCGGGGCAGAACTCATGGCACGCATCGGGCGGTAATGCCCGGCCCGTGCAGGACACGCGTGGGCAGGCACGGCCCGGCGAACGGCCGCAACCGCAATCGCAACGACAGTCCCGGCAACAACAACAGCGACCGCAACAACAACAGCGGTCCAATCCGGTGCAGAACAATCGGCAGCCGCCTGATCGACGTCCGGCTACGGGTGGTGATCGCCCGGCGCAGCGGCAAGGCAGCGACAGCCGGCCTGCGCAGAGTGGCCCCGCGGGCAATGCGCCGCCACAAAAACAGCCCGCAAGGAGGGCTGAATCATCCAGGCCGGCACCGCAATCACGGGACCAGCCGCCGCTCTAGGAGCAGGTCGGATCGGCGCCGGCACGCCACCGGCGGCCCAGGCCCGATATGCTTCGGCGTCGTCGGCAAGCCGAGCTCAGAGAGGACCCATTCCACATGAACATCTCCCCCGACATGGCGTCGCTGATCGGCGCGACGCCGTTGATCCGGCTGCGCCAACCGTCCGAACAGACGGGTTGCACGATTCTGGGCAAGGCCGAGTTCCTCAATCCCGGCGGCTCGATCAAGGATCGCACCGCGTTGGGCCTGATGCTCGATGCCGAGCGCAGTGGTCGCCTGCGCCCGGGGGGCACGGTGGTGGAAGGGACCGCAGGCAACACCGGCATCGGTCTGGCACTTTTGGGAGCTAGCCGAGGCTACCGCGCGGTCATCACCCTGCCGGAGACGCAGAGCCGGGAAAAGATCGACGCGCTGCGCGTCACCGGCGCCGAAGTGCGGCTGGTGCCGGCCGTGCCTTACGCCAATCCCGCGCATTACGCCCACGTCGCGCGCCGCCTGAGTGAGGACATGAACCAGGCCGCGCCTGGCAGCGCATGGTTCGCCGACCAGTTCGACAACACTGCCAATCGCGATTTCCACGAGGCCAGCACCGGCGTGGAGATATGGGAGCAGACCGATGGACAGATCGACGGCTTCGTCTGCGCCACCGGCACCGGCGGCACCCTGGCAGGCGTCGGGCGCGCGTTGAAAGCGCGTAAGCCGTCGGTGACGATCGCATTGGCCGATCCAGCCGGCTCGGCCCTGGCGAGCTACGTCAACAGCGGCGAGTTGAAGGCCGAAGGCGGTTCGATCAGCGAAGGTATCGGGTCCAGCCGCATCACCGCCAATTTCCGCGATGCGCCGATCGATCTGGCATGGTCGATCGACGATGCCGAGTCGCTGCCGTGGGTGCATGCGCTACTGGCCGGCGAAGGGTTGAACGTGGGCGGTTCCAGCGGCGTCAACGTCGCCGGCGCGGTCCGCCTGGCGCGTGCATTGGGGCCGGGCCACACCATCGTCACCGTGCTGGCCGACACCGGCACGCGTTACCAGGCCAAGCTGTTCAATCCCGCCTTCCTGCACGCCAAGGGCTTGCCGGTGCCGCAGTGGCTGGAACGCGCGTTTCCCGCAGCCACCCATTAGAGCGGGGTCTGTGGGAGGGGCTTCAGTTCGCAGCCAACGCTCGCAACTGAAGCCCTCCCACCCAGGCCCTCGGTTTTTCCAGGCCGAACGAGTCAGCCGACTCGCCCGAACACCAGCGTCCCATTGGTACCGCCAAATCCGAAGCTGTTGGACATCACCGTGTTCAGCGTGGCGGCCTGCGACTGGCGCAGGATCGGAAAGCCCTCCACGCGCGGATCGAGTTCGTCGATATGCGCCGAGCCGGCCATGAAACCGTCGCGCATCATCAGCAGGCTGTAGATCGCCTCGTGCACGCTGGCCGCGCCCAGCGAGTGACCCGACAGCGCCTTGGTCGAGGACAGCGGCGGCACGTCCTGGCCGAACACCTCGCGTACCGCGCCCAATTCGGTGACATCGCCCAACGGGGTCGAGGTGCCATGCGTGTTGAGGTAGTCGATCGGGCGGTCGAT
>JAATFS010000397.1 GCA_015655035.1 Lysobacterales bacterium
AACAGTCCGCGACCGCTGCGGGTGTGGCTCAAGCTCGACAGCGGCATGCACCGGCTGGGCCTGTCGCCGGAAGATTTCCGCGCGGCCTGGCTGCGCCTGCGTGGATTGCCGCAGATCGATTCGATCGTCTTGATGACGCATCTGGCGCGTGCCGACGAGCCCGACAGCAGCGCTACCGACGAACAGGCGGTGACGTTCGCACTGACCAGCCGTGGCATGGCCGCCGAAACCAGCCTGTGCAATTCGCCCGGGCTGCTGGGCTGGCCGGCGCTGCAAGGCGACTGGGCGCGTCCAGGGCTGATGCTGTATGGCGCAAACCCCTTCACCAGCGATGCGGTGATGACGCCACAGTTGCAGCCGGTGATGACGCTGCGCTCGAAGATCATCGCGGTGCGCGAGTTGGCGGTCGGCGATCCGGTGGGCTACGGCGCGCGCTTCGTCGCTGCGCGCAGCACCCGCGTCGGCGTGGTGGCGATGGGCTATGCCGATGGCTACCCGCAATTCGCGCCGAACGGTACTCCCGTATCAGTGCAGGGGCACAGCTGCCCGCTGATCGGCCGGGTGTCGATGGACATGCTCACGGTCGATCTCACCGATCATCCCGGCGCCGATGTCGGCACGCCGGTGGAGCTATGGGGCATGCAGCCACGCATCGGCGAACTGGCCGAGCGCTGCAATGCCAGTGCCTACCAGATGCTGTGCGGACTCAAGCGGGTGCCGCGCCGCTATATCGACTCGGCAACCACGACCGGCTGAATCGGCGCCCGGCGCAGGCGCTGCCGGGCACGATGGTGCGCGAGACGGTCGCCAGCGGCTACAGGTCGGCGGCGACCCGGTCGGTGCGGAATTCCCTGCGCACCCAGTCATCGATCATCTGCTTCTCGTAGCGCAGTGAATCGCTGTCGTTCAGGCGCGTGCCGCCGGTCAGGAACGCCGAGTCCACCAGTTTGCGCTGGCCCTGGTCGATCACCTGGCCATTGGCGTCGGTCAAGGTGTAGTCGAAGCTGATGCGCGGCGGATAGATGTCCTTGACGATGCGTACATCGTCGAAACGCGGTCCGTGCCACGGCTCGTACTGGCCGGCGCGCTTGACGTCAGTCAGGGTCACGCTCAGGTGCTGGCCTTCCGGCAACTGCCTGGCGGCGGACTTGCGGAAATAGCTGGCCAACTGGTTGACCCAGTCGCCACGCTCGGCCTCCCAGCGATTGCCGCTGTGGCGGATATCGGAAAACTGCGCCGGATCGGTCCAGCGTACGTCCACCGGGCCCTCGCTGGGCAGCGCACGCGGCGCCTGTGCATCAGTGACCGTGCGCACGCGCGCCTGTGCGGTGAAACTGCCAAACAGACACGCCAACAGCAGGCCGGCGGAGATGGTGCTCGAACGGTTCATGGTCGTCCTCCTGGAAGGAACAGGCGCAAAGTCTGCGCCCGTGGATTCGGCGCCGCAATGGATGGAAACAGAACGCGTGCCGAGCGTTGCGTCCGGTTAATTCAGCGCCATCCGATGCTGACATCCAATTCACCGGACGTCCTCGCGTGCTTCACGGCGGGGTCTGGAAGATGCGCCATGCCATCTTCGATTCCCGTGACCTGCGAATTCTATGCCTTCGACCCTACCGTACAACTCCTGGGATATGCACCGGCGATTCATCGACTGGGCCAAGCAGCACGGGCACAACCCGGCGACAGGCGCGGACACGTTCGTACGGTTGCAAAGCGATTTCGATATGGACCAGGCCGCGCGCGGCCTGCGCTTGCCGCCGGAGGTCGATGCGCGCGCCGCGCTGCGGCAGGATCTGGCGGCGCTGGCGAAGCTCAGCGACGTGGCGGTGCAGTTTCCACCGATCTACGTGCATACCGGCGGTGACGGCTCGATCTACCGCTATTCGCTGATGCTGGTGATCGCCGAGGACTGTGTCGAGTGGATCGGGCGAGTATGGCGGGAGCTGGATTACCAGGGCATTCTTACCGGCCGCGGACATGGCCCGCGCGCGAACTACACGCGGCTGGCGCGGATGGCTATCGAGCATGAGTTGGACCAGGAAAGTCCAGGCTATGCCAAGGCCTGAGTATCCAGGCGGACCGGCACTGGGCCCCGGGGCACGCAGCGGATGCCGCGCATGATGCCGGCCCGCAGGAGGAGGCTATCGATCCAAGCAGGGCGGGTGGCTACACTGGCTTGGTAGGGGGGGTGTCATCCGTCCCATGCCTCCGTCGACAGGCCTCACTCTGCGCTTACCGCGTGCATGTTTGGATGTGCACCAGTCGCATTTGGCAGGGACGGCGTTATCCGTGTGGAACCGCAATTGAAAACTTCCGGCCGTTCAACCGATTACCCGCTGGCTGACCTGTCAGATGCGTCGGCGCAGGCTATCTATCGCGAAATGTTCCTGAACGTCGATGCCGGCTTTTGCGTCATCGATATGGTGTTCGACGGCCAGCGTCCGATCGATTACGTGTTCCATGAGGTGAACGAGGCATTCTCGCGAATGACTGGCCTGGGGAACCCGGTGGGTCTCTCGATGCGCGGCCTGAAGCCGGATCACGAAGAGGAATGGTTCGAGCGCTACGGCGGGGTGGCCATGACCGGCCAGCGTATCCGCTTCGAGTTGCAGGCCGAGGCCCTGGGGCGGTGGTACGCGGTGGATGCCTTCCGGATCGGCGCGCCGGAACAGCGGCGGGTGGCGATCCTGTTCCTGGACATCACCTAGCGCAAGCGCGTGGAGCGCGAGCTGGCAGAAAGCGAGGCGCGCTTCAGCGCGCTGGCCGATGGCTTGCCGATGCCGGTGTGGGTACTGGATACGGAAGGGGTGATGCGTTTCGTCAACAGCGCCTACGGCGAATACTTCGGCACGCGCGGCGAAGTGCAGGCATGGAGCGAACTGCTGCACCCTGAGGACGTATCGGTATTCCAGTTCGAACTGGCGGCCTCGCTGCAGCAACAGCGCGCGTTGCGCGCATTGGTACGGGCGCGTCGTCATGACGGCCAGTGGCGCTGGATCGAGATGACCGCCACCCCGCGTTATTCGTCCGACGGCCGCTTCATCGGCCTGGCCGGCAGCAGCCCGGATGTCACCGAGCGCCGCGAAATCGAGCTGGCGCGTGAGCAGTTGTTGGATTCCGAGCGCACCGCGCGCAACGAAGCCGAGGGCATGGCGCGGCTGAAGGACGAGTTCCTGGCGACGCTGTCGCACGAACTGCGCACGCCGCTGACGACCATCCTTGGCTGGAGCGAGCTGCTGTTGCAACGGGTGGACGAGCATCATCACAGCTACAAGGGCCTGTCGGTCATCGCCAGTAGCGCCAAGCTGCAAAAGCGCCTGATCTCGGACATGCTCGATCTCAGCGGCATGTTGTTGGGCAAGGTCAAGCTGGAGGTGGAGACGCTGGATCTGGTCGAACAGGTACGCGAGGCGATCGGCTCGCAGGAACCGGCGGCTGCCGGCAAGGACCAGTCCCTGACGCTGCAAGCGCCGGAGGGGCATTGTCTGGTGTTGGGCGATGCAACGCGGTTGCAGCAGGTGTTCTGGAACCTGCTGTCCAATGCGGTCAAGTTCACCCCGGCGCATGGTCGCATCGAAGTAAAAGTGAGCCGCGACGAAGGCCATTTCATCGTGGAGGTGAGCGATTCCGGCGACGGCATCGCCGCCGAGTTCCTGCCGCATCTGTTCGGCCGTTTCCGGCAGGCCGATGGCACCACCACGCGGCGTCATGGCGGACTCGGCCTGGGCCTGGCGATCGTGCAGCAACTGGTGGAGATGCATGGCGGCCAGGTCGGTGCCAGCAGCGCCGGCCGTGGCTGTGGGGCCACCTTCACCGTGCGCCTGCCGCAACACGTCTCCGGCAGCGTCAAGCAGCGGCGGCGCGAATTGCGTACGCAGCTGACCCCCTATCAGGTGGTCGAGGCCGGCGCGCTCAAGGGCATGCGCCTGCTGGTGGTGGATGACCAACCCGAAGTACTCGAATACCTGCGCCGCCAGCTCGAGGAACAGGGGGCGGACGTGGCGATGGCGGGTAGCGCCACTGATGCGCTGGTGCTGATGGACAACAACGGCTACGAGCGCTTCGATGCGATGCTGACCGACGTCGGCATGCCGGGTATGGACGGGTATGGCCTGATCCGCACCATCCGCGACGACCTGGGCCTGGACGCGGAAGCGCTGCCAGTGGTGGCGGTGACTGCGCTGGCGCGCGCGGACGACCGCAAGCGCGCGCTGGTCTCGGGGTTCCAGGAACACCTGGCAAAGCCTTACAGCGTGGCGCAGCTGGTTGCGGCGGTGCGGGCCGTGCGCCTTCGCTGAACCTGCGCTGGCGGTAGCGCTCGCGGCGAGCACTCCGCAGCCGCTTGCCCATGTCTTCACGGCGGCGGGGCTAGCGTGTGCTGCAGGTCCATGGAGTCTTCCCGATGAGCAAATACGCCGAGCGTGTCTATACCGATCAGGCGAAGATCGCCGCGCTGGAAGCCTTGATCAAGCAACTGCCCGGGCATGTGCCGGTGAAGCTCTCGCTCACTGATGGCAGCCACCTGGTCGGCAGCGTGGCGGTGCGGCCGACGATCCAGACCTTCGTCGATGGCAACGACCAGGAAGGCGCAAACGGGCAGTTGCGGGTGGATGGCCTGGACCCGTCGCAGCAGCCACGTTGGATCTGGCTGGACCAGATCGTGGCGGTCGAGCAGTTGCAATTGCCTGAGTAGAACGCGGCCAGGTGTCGCGGCGGAGCACGATCTTTTGACAAAGCGTTTACGTTTCTCATGTCGTCGCTGGGCATCATCGGGGTCCGCCTGACGTTCACGGAGTTCCCCAGGACGATGAGTGCCCCCTCCCTACAGGCCGTCCGCTGGCCGCTGGCGCTGCTGATCGCCACTGCCCTCGGCGGCTGCGGCGACACCGCCAAGCTACCGATCGAACGCGGCTTCGGGCCGGATCCGGAACTGCCAAAGCCAGTCAAACGCCTGGTGCCCACGGTGAAGATCGCGCCGGTCAAGCCGTGGACCGGCATCGCCAAGCCGGTGCCGGCCGACGACCTGCAAGTAAACGCGTTCGCGCGCGAACTCGATCATCCGCGCTGGATCTACGTATTGCCCAATGGCGACGTGTTGGTGGCGGAAACCGCGGCCCCGCCCAAATCCGCGGACCAGGGACTGGGCGGCCTGCGTGAGCGGATTGTCCGGACGATGATGAAGAAAGCCGGTTCTGCCCTGTCCAGCGCCAACCGCATCACCTTGCTGCGCGATGCCGATGGCGACGGCGTGGCGGAGATCCGCACGCAGTTCCTGAGCGGGCTGTTTTCCCCGTTCGGCATGGCGCTGATCGGAGATCGCTTCTACGTGGCCAATGCCGATGCGCTGGTGAGTTTCCCCTACGCCAGTGGCGACACCCATATCACCGCATCGCCGAGTTTCGTCACCAACCTGCCGGGTGGCATCAATCATCACTGGACCAAGTCGCTGCTCGCCAGTCCGGATGGGCGGCGCCTGTACGTCGGCGTCGGCTCCAACAGCAATGCGGCCGAAAATGGCCTGGAGGCCGAACTCCACCGCGCCGCGATCCTGGAGATAGATCCCGCCGACGGCAGCAGCCGGGTATACGCCAGCGGCCTTCGCAATCCAGTGGGGCTGGCCTGGGAACCTCTGCGCCAGGCCTTGTGGGCGGTGGTCAACGAGCGCGACGAACTCGGCAGCGACCTGGTCCCCGATTACCTGACCTCGGTCAGGCAGGGGGCGTTCTACGGCTGGCCCTACAGTTACTACGGCCAGCACGTGGACACGCGGGTCGCGCCGCAGAACCCTGAATTGGTAGCCAAGGCGGTCAAGCCCGACTACGCGCTGGGGGCGCATACCGCCTCGTTGGGACTGACCTTCTACGCTGGCACGCTGCTGCCTTCGCGCTATCGCGGTGGCGCGATCGTGGGCCAGCACGGCTCCTGGAATCGCAATCCCCCCAGCGGCTACAAGGTCGTCTACGTGCCGTTCGTGGAGGGTCGCCCGCAGGGCGAGCCAGTCACCGTACTCGATGGCTTCCTGGATGCCGAGGGCAATGCCCAGGGCCGTCCAGTGGGTGTGGCGACCGATCACGCCGGCGCACTGCTGGTAGCCGACGATGTCGGTAATACGATCTGGCGGGTGACGCCCAAGCCTGGGCGCTGAACCGCGCAGGACCGGCGGCGCTACCGGGACGGAGTTTCTGGCTCGGCGTCGAAACGGCGGGCATAGCCGCGCTCCTGCGCGATCCGGCTGACCTCGGCATCTTCCAGCTCGGGCGCGCCGTATACCGCGTAGGCCACGCTGCCGTCGCCGCGCTCGCCGATCTGGTGAAGCCGGTAGCGTTGGCGTCCGGAGCCGGTGTTTTCGGGGTAGTGCAGCGGCGGCGGGGAGTCTTCCAGGTCCATTTCGCTGTTGTCCACCACACCGCCAATGAAGAGGGCTCGCATTCCAGTCTCCGGGTATCCAGGGGAAGCAAGTCACAGCCTAGGTGCACCGATGTTCGGGCCGCATCAATGCAATGTTCAAGGATCGCAATTCACGGTAGCTGCGCTCCAGCACCCGGCGCCGCAGCATCGAGCCGGCATCGCACAGGTAGAATGTTCGGCCCGCCTCCGCCACCTCGAAACGCAATGGCTGTCCTGCAAGACGCACCGCTGCAAACCCTCTTCCTGCCGTTCACCCAGGGCCAGCTGCGCTGGCCTGACGGTCCGGTGTTGTTCCTGCGTGCCCGCGATGGCTGGCCGCTGCGCGAGCACGCCGATGCCGGGCAACTGGTGTGCGAACAAAGCTTTCGTCCCTTTGCCCAAGCGCTGGAGCACAGTGGCTGGCAGGTGCGCGACGAGGCCACGATCGAGGCGGACGCCGCGCGCTACCCGCTGGTAATGGTCCTGCCACCGCGCCAGCGCGACGAGGCGCGCGCGCTGTTCGCGCGCGCGCTGGCGCTGGCGGCGCCGGGCGGGGTGGTGGTGGCGTGTCAGTCCAACAACGAGGGCGCCCGCTCCGGCGAAGCCGATCTGCGGCAACTCACCGGCCTGGGCGGCACGCTCACCAAGCACCATTGCCGCGTGTACTGGACCGTACCGGTGAACGCTGGCCACGATGCCGAGCTGCAAGCACGCTGGACCCGCCTGGATGCGCCACGGCCGATCCTCGATGGCCGCTTCGCCAGCCGTCCCGGCATCTTTGCCTGGGATCGGATCGATCCGGCCTCGGCATTGCTGGTCGAGCAGCTGCCCGCCGACCTGTCCGGCCACGGTGCCGACCTGGGTGCCGGATTCGGGTACCTGTCGGCCGAGATCCTGCGCCACTGTCCCAAGGTCGGCGCACTGGATCTGTACGAGGCCGAAGCACGTGCGCTGGCGCTGGCGCAGCGCAACCTGGATGCGCTCGGCAGCCCCGCCACGCTGAACTACCACTGGCACGATGTCACCGCAGGCATCGAAGCCAGCTTCGACTTCATCGTCAGCAATCCGCCGTTCCATACGCCTTCGCGCGCCGATCGCCCCGACATCGGCCAACGTTTCATTGCCGTCGCCGCGCGTGCGCTACGGCCGGGCGGGCTGCTGTTGCTGGTGGCCAACCGGCATCTGCCATACGAGCAGATCCTCAACGACAGTTTCGGCCAGGTACGCGTGGTCGCCGAACGCGACGGATTCAAGGTGATCGCCGCGACCCGCAGTACCCGTGGAACGCGCGCATGAAACTGCTCAAGCACATCGCCAATCTCGGCTATGGCAGTCGCAAGCAGGTCACGCAGTTGTTCCGCGAGGGCTTGATCACCGATGCCGACGGCGAGGTGCTGTACGTCGACGACCAGTTGCCGCACGAATCGATCCGGATCGAAGGCGAGCCGCTGGACCCGCCGCCGGGGCTGATCCTGATGCTGCACAAGCCGACCGGCTACACCTGCTCCACCAAGGACAGCGGGCGCCTGATCTACGATCTGCTGCCGCCGCGCTTCCGGCTGCGTTCGCCGGTGCTGTCGTCGGTGGGGCGGCTGGATCGCGATACCAGCGGCCTGCTGCTGATGACCGATGACGGGGCGCTGCTGCACCGGATCGTGTCGCCCAAGTCGCAGTTGGACAAGGTCTACGATGCCACCCTGGCGCAGGATCTGCGTGGCGACGAGGCCGCGCTGTTCGCCAGCGGCGAGTTGGTGCTCGAATCCGACAACACGCCGTTGCTGCCGGCCGAGCTTGACGCAACCGATGCCCGGCATGCGCGGCTCACGTTGCACGAGGGGCGCTATCACCAGGTTCGCCGGATGTTCGCCGCCGCCGGCAATCACGTGCAGGCGCTGCACCGCAGCCGCATCGGCGGGCTGGGGCTGGACGATCTGCCCGAAGGGCAATGGCGCATCCTGGATGCGGCCGACCTGCAACGGCTGTTCGGCGCATGAGCGTGGTTGCGGCGTTGCCGTGCCTGCCCGACGCGGTGATCTTCGACATGGACGGCTTGATGCTCGACAGCGAGCGCGCGATCACCGCGTGCTTCGCGCAGGCCGCCATCGAGCTGGGTGAGCAGATTCCTGCGGACTACTGGCTGGGCATGGTCGGCAAGGGCGATGCGGCTTGCCAGCGGATACTGGGCGAGCGCATCGGCCAGGCCCGCACCACCGCGCTGATCGAACGCTGCCGGACACTCTACGAAGAGGTGGTGGCGGCCGGCCTGCCGCATCGCCCCGGCATCATCCCCTTGCTCGAATGGCTGGCGGCGCAGGGCCTGCCGCGTGCGGTGGCAACCTCGACCCGGCGTCCGCTGGCGCTGCGCAAGCTGGAAATGGCCGATCTGCTCTGGCGTTTCGACGCGGTCTGTACCAGCAGCGACGTACTGCATCCCAAGCCCGCGCCGGATATCTACCTGCTCGCGGCCAGCACGCTTGGCATCGAGCCTGCACGATGCCTGGTGCTGGAGGACTCGC
Organism: Lysobacterales bacterium; assembly: GCA_015655035.1. Classification (GTDB taxonomy): domain Bacteria; phylum Pseudomonadota; class Gammaproteobacteria; order Xanthomonadales; family Xanthomonadaceae; genus JAATFS01. Next base: position 8,907 of record JAATFS010000397.1, read on the forward strand.
CCACCGGCGTGCGTGCGGCATTGGCGGCGGGCATGAGCGTGATCCAGGTGCCGGACCTGCTTGTCCCCGACGCGGACGTACGCGCGCTGGGCCATCGGATCGTCGATTCGCTGGCGACGGCGCAGCAGTTGCTTGCCGCAAGCCTGGCGGCCACGCGCACTGCCTGAGTGCAGGCGTCCCTGGGCCCGCCCGCCGCCGTATCGCTGATGCGGGAGCAGGCACGCGTACGGTTCCCCTTCAGGGGCTCAGACGTACTGCATCTTCTTGCTCATGCCGCCGTCGACGACGAAGTCCTGTCCGGTGATGAAACCCGATAGCTGCGGCGATAGCAGGTACACCGCCAATTGCGCGATGTCGGGGGGGATGCCGACGCGTCCGGCCGGATGCTGGGCGTGGTCGCGCCGCGACAGCTTGGGCGCCCGCCGCCGTGCGGGCGCCCGCCAGGCGTCGGTGGCGATCCAGCCGGGACTGATGCAGTTCACCCGTACCTGCGGTCCGGCGCTGAGCGCGAGCGCATGGGTGAAGGCGACCAGGCCACCCTTGGCGGCGGCATAGGCCTCGCTGTGCGGCTCGGACTGGTGCGCGCGGGTCGAGGCGATGTTGACCACCGCGCCAGTCTGCTCGGACAGTGCCGGCAGCGCATGTTTGCTGCACAGGAATGCGCCATTCAGGCTCGACAAGCGTCGGGTCCACTCGTCCCAGCCGAGTTGCGGCAACGGCGCGATGTGCGGGTCGGCGATCCCGGCGTTGTTGACCAGGCCGTCGATGCGACCGAAGCGATCCAGTGCGCGGGCGACAAATCCCTGCACGCTGCGCTCGCGCGAGACGTCGAGGTGGCGAAAGGCACTGCGTTGCGGCAACTGCCATTCGCGCAGGCAGGCCTTGCCGGCCTCGTCGTCGAGGTCGCCGATCACCGCGATGCCGCCGGCACCGAGCACCGCCTGGGCGATGCCGCGGCCAATGCCCTGGGCGCCGCCGGTGATCAGGATCACGCGGTCCTGCAGCGGAGCGGACGGCCAGGGGACGAGCTCGGGAATCAGCGACATGACGGGGCGATATGAAGGAAGAGCGGGATCATCTTGCTATCAAGCGACCACGCGTTCCAGCGCAGGCGAGCCAACCTCACTTCGCCAACAGCTGGTCCCAGCCGCCGCGCCCGAGTTTTTGCAGTGTTTCCAGGTTGCGATCCACGATCACGTCGGGGTCGGGGAAGGCTGCCACCGCGCGTTCCACGCTGTCTTCGCGCAACAGGTGCAAGGTGGGATAGGGCGAGCGGTTGGTGCAATTGCCCACGTCGTCTGGCGCGGCGCCAGCGAACTGGTAGTCGGGATGGAAGCTGGCCACCTGCAGGATGCCTTGCAGATCCAGCGCCTCGACCGCCGCATCGGCGTTGTCGAGAAAGTCGTTGTAGTCCAGGAAATCGGTAAGCACGTCTGGATGCACGATCAGCGTGGTGTCGATCTGCTCGGCCGGAGTGTCGCGCAACAGCACCAGTTCCTCGGCCAGTTCCTCCAGCAGCGCTTCCGGCGTGGAGGCATCGCTGAGTACCAGGCGGACCTGTTCCTTGACGTAGACCGCCTTGGCGAACGGGCACAGGTTCAGGCCGATCACGGCGCGCTCGATCCAGCGTCGGGTATCGGCGATCGGATCGGGGATGGGGGCGGAAACTGGATCCATAGGGCGGGCTCGGACGGGCCGCGCGGAGCGGGCGTCTGTATGGCGGGCAGGAGGGGGCGAAAGTGTATGCCAATCGGGGCCCATGGATCGATCGATAGGTCCTGCAGCCATTTCCCGGCCCGGGCCGGCGTTGCGTCGGGCGGTTCAAAGCGTTGCATATCAGGCGCTTATCGCAAGCCGACCAAAGGTCGTGTAGCGCCCGTGCCGCGACTGCTCTTAAATGGTGGCAATAACGACACCGGTCGCGGCCAGCGCATGCCAGCACGCGTCATGAAAACCAGGAGATCCCCATGAGTGAATCCAACGCATTGCTGCCTGCCGCCCTGTGGAATGGCAAGTTGTTCGATGGGCAATGGCGCGATGGCGTCGACAGCGCCGCCGTGATCGAGCCGGCCAGTGGCGACGAACTGGGCCGAATCGGTCTGGCGGACCCGGCGCTGATTGCAGCAGGCGCCGCAACCGCGGCGCGCACACAACGGGCCTGGGCCGCAGCGCCCTACGAAGAGCGCGCGCAGGTATTGCGCAAGGCCGCGCAACTGGCCGAGCAGCACGCAACCGAGATTGCCGACTGGATCGTGCGCGAAAGTGGTTCGACCCAGGGCAAGGCCGGCTTCGAGGTCGGGGCCAATGCCAAGGCGCTGCACGAGGCGGCGGGGTTGCCTTCGCGCAGCATCGGCGAAGTGCTGCCGTCGGTGCCCGGCCGCCTGAA
>JAATFS010000229.1 GCA_015655035.1 Lysobacterales bacterium
ACGTCAAACACGCCGGCGCCGATTTCCAAAACCGAGACGGCGAACGTGCCGCCGCCCAAGTCATAGACCGCGATGGTGCCGTTTTTCTTTTTGTCCAAGCCGTATGCGAGCGCAGCCGCGGTGGGCTCGTTGATGATGCGCAACACGTTCAAGCCCGCGATCTTGCCGGCGTCCTTGGTGGCCTGGCGCTGGCTGTCGTTGAAGTAGGCCGGAACCGTGATCACCGCTTCGGTGACCTTCTCGCCCAGGAAATCCTCGGCGGTCTTCTTCATCTTTTCCAGCACGCGCGCGGAGATTTCCTGCGGCGCCATCTTCTTGCCGTCGCTGGTGCTGACCCAGGCGTCGCCGTTGTCGTGGGCCAGGATGCCGTACGGAACGTGGGCGATGTCCTTCTGCACTTCAGCGTCGGTGAACTTGCGGCCGATCAGGCGCTTCACCGCGTAGAAGGTGTTCTTGGGATTGGTGACCGCCTGGCGCTTGGCCGAGGCGCCCACCAGCACTTCGCCGTCCTTGGTGTAGGCGACGATGGAGGGCGTGGTGCGGTCGCCTTCCGAATTTTCGATGACGCGCGCCTTGCCGCCATCCATGATCGCCACGCACGAATTGGTGGTGCCGAGGTCAATACCGATGATCTTGCCCATGAGGGATGACTCCTGAAGAGTATTTACTGTGTCCGGCCGAGCCGGGTTCTGGCTCAGATGTGGGGATGGCCGAATCGGGTTCAAGCCATCCGCACGAATCTGCGTTCTGTCCGCCCCTCCCGCGCGTCAGCGGGAGCGCGGTTCAATCGTGTTGCGCCACCACCACCAGCGCCGGCCGCAGCAGGCGATCGTTGAGCAGGTAGCCCTTCTGGAACACCTGGGCGACATGACCCGGCGCAACGTCCGCCGCGTCGGTCTGGCTGATGGCCTGGTGATGCTCCGGATTGAACGGCTGGCCGACCGGATCGAGCAGGGTCAGGCCATTGTCGGCGGCGACCTTGAGCAACTGCTTGTAGGTCAGGTCCAGGCCGTCGCGGAGCGGGCTTGGCTCGCTGCCCGCGGCGGTCAGGCCGGCATCCAGGCTGTCGAACACCGGCAGCAGCTCGCCCAACAGCTTCTCGTTGGCGAACTTGCGTGCCTGCTCGACATCGCGGGTGATGCGCTTGCGCTGGTTTTCCAAGTCGGCGCGCTCGCGCAGGGCGTCGGCCTTGACCAGGGCGATCTCGCTGCGCAGCGACTCGATCTCATCCTGCCGGGCGTCGGCCACCGGCGGATTCTGGGAGGGGTCTTCTGAATCGAATTCGGAATGATCGTGGTTCATATGCAGTTCCCGGGCAGGCGGAACACCCGCCCCTTCCCCATCCCTATGTGGGCTGCACCGGCCGTTTCAAGCGATCAATCGCAAAGATCGCCGCCGACTATCGCGGCGGCACCGGCTCCAGCGCGGCGCCGAGCACCTGTGCGGCGGTCTGCACCAGCGGGATCACCCGGTCATAGGCCATGCGCTTGGGACCGATCACTCCCAGCACGCCCAGCACCTGGCCATGCGCGGTATACGGCGCGGTGACCAGCGACACCTCGTCCAGCGACATCATCCCGGTTTCCTCGCCGATGAAGATGCGCACGCCCGGCGCCTGGATCGTGCGCTCCAGCAGCTGCAGGATCTCGCGCTTGCTGGCGAAGGCCTCGAACAGCTCGCGCAGGCGATCCAGGTCCGACAGGTCCTGCACGCCCATCAGCCGGGTCTGCCCGGCCAGCACCATGCCCTCGCTGGCCGACGACGGCATCAATACCTCGCTCGCCAGCTCCACGCTGTGGGCCAGCAATTGCTCCATCTCGTCCTTGGCCACGCGTAGCTCGCGCAGCAACGAGGCACGGATGTCCGACAGCGCACGCCCGGCGAAATGAGCGTTCAGGTAATTGGCCACCCGCTCCAGCTCGCCCGGCTCGTACGGCCGGCGCGGCTCGATCACCCGGTTCTGGACCTCGTTGTCGGCAAATACCAGGATCGCGAGCACCCGCCCGGCGTCGAGCGCGACGAAATCGATATGGCGGAAGGCGAACTGCTCGCGCCGGGGCGCACTGACCACGCCGACGAAGTGGCTCATCGCCGACAGCATCTCCGAGGCGCTGCCCAGCAGCGACTGGGTGCCGGCGCCGGTGGCCAGCTCCGCGCGCAGCCGGCGCACCTCCTCCTCGCCCGGCGGGCGCATCTGCACCAGGCTGTCCACGAACACCCGGTAGCCATGCGCGGTGGGCACCCGGCCAGCAGAGGTGTGTGGCGAGCTCAGCAAGCCGATATCCTCCAGATCTGCGAGGATGTTGCGTATCGTCGCCGGGCTCACATCCAGACCGGCATGCTGAGCCAGGGTCCGCGAACCCACGGGCTCGCCGTCGCGGATGTAGCGCGCGATCAACGTCCGCAGCAATTGGCGGGCGCGAGGATCTAGCGGGGGAGTCTGGGACGCGCGCATGGAATCAGCCGATGAGACGGACCATAGATAATGTCTCACCCGCCGGTTGGCAAGTTATCCCATTCCCACCCCACCCTTCCGCGCCCTAAGCTTTGGCCCGGCTACCGCCAGGCCCACTACCGACCCCGCCATGCTCACACACCTGTCAATCAAGGATTTCGCCGTCGTTCGCGCCACTGAACTGGAGTTCGGGCCGGGCATGACCGTGGTTTCCGGCGAAACCGGCGCCGGCAAGTCGCTGATGGTGGACGCACTGGGCTTCCTGTCCGGACTGCGCGCCGACAGCGGCGTGGTCCGCCATGGCGCCAACCGCGCGGAATTATCGGCTGAATTCGCCCTCTCCACCGACACTCCCGCCCGTGCCTGGCTGGCCGAGAACGCGCTCGACGACGAAGAGCACTGCCAGTTGCGCCGGGTCATCCGCGCCGACGGCGGCTCGCGCTCCTGGATCAACGGCCGGCCGGTGACCCTGTCCCAGCTCAGCGAGCTGGCCTCTTATCTGGTCGAGATCCACGGCCAGCATGAGCACCAGGCACTCATGGCGCGCGGCAGCCAGCTGGCACTGCTGGACGCCTACGCCCGCAACAACCGCGAGCGCGATCAGGTGCGCCAGGCCAGCGCCCGCTGGCAGGCATTGCTGGATGAGCGCGACGCGTTGTCGGCCCAGGGCGACGTGTCCGACCGTATCGGCTACCTCGAGCACCAGCTCGGCGAGTTGCAGCGCGAAGAGCTGGACCCGGCCGCGATCGCCGCCCTCGACGCCAATCACCGGCGCCAGGCACATGCCGCCGCACTGATCGGCGCCTGCGAGAGCGTGCTCGGGCATCTCAACGGCGATCACGGCGAGTCCGCACTGGGCCTGCTGCAATCCAGCCGCCACGAGCTGGGCCGGGTGGCCGAGCACGAGCCGCGCCTGGCCGATATCGACACCTTGCTCGACAGTGCCGCGATCCAGATCGATGAGGCGCTGGCACTGCTGGACCGCGTCCGCGACGACCTGGACGCCGATCCCGCCCAGTTCGAGGCCATGGAGCAGCGACTGAGCCGACTGCACGATCTCGCCCGCAAGCACCGGGTCGCGCCGGACGAACTGGCCGCCAGCCGCGACCGCATGATGGCCGAGGTCGAATCGCTGCGCGGCGCCGACGAACGCCTGCAACACCTGGACAAGCACATCGCCAGCGCCACCACCGACTGGCAGACCGCCGCCACGGCCCTGGGCCTCACCCGTACCCGCGCCGCCGAGGCGCTGTCCACCGCCACCACCGTATTGATCGGCGAGCTGGGCATGGGCGGCGGCCAATTCCTGATTCAGCTAGTGCCCCAGGACAACCTGCGCCCGGACCCGAACGGCGCCGAGCGGGTCGAGTTCCTGGTCGCCGCCAACGCCGGCCAGCCGCCGCGCCCGCTGCGCAAGGTCGCCTCCGGCGGCGAACTGTCGCGCGTATCGCTGGCGATCGAGGTCGCCGCCCTCGGCCTGGACAGCGTGCCGACCATGGTCTTCGACGAGGTCGATTCCGGCATCGGCGGCGCGGTGGCCGACATCGTCGGGCAAAAACTGAGGGCCCTGGGCGAGCAACGACAGGTCCTGTGCGTTACCCACCTGCCCCAGGTCGCGGCCAAGGGCCATGCCCACTACCGCGTCAGCAAGGCCCCGGTCGACGGCATGACCCAGAGCTCGGTGGAACTGCTGACGCCGCAGGCGCGCCAGGAAGAACTGGCAAGAATGCTTGGCGGCGTGGAAGTCAGCAAAGAGGCGCGTGCAGCGGCCAGGAAGCTGTTGCAGGAAGCCTGAGCCCCCGTGTGACAGGCCGATAAACAAGAAGGCGGCCGATTGGCCGCCTTCTTCACATCGCCAGCGCGATGGCGCCTCAGCGCACGCGCTTCTTGCGCACGTACAGCACCAGCGAATGTTCCTCCAGCTCGTAGCCGTGCGATGCGGCGATCTGGCGCTGCAGCGCCTCGATCTCCTCGCTTTCGAACTCGATGACGTGGCCGTTGTCGACATCGACCATGTGGTCGTGATGACCGCCGCGATCCAGCTCATAGACCGCCTGGCCGCCCTCGAAGTTGTGCTTCAGCACCAACCCCGCAGCCTCGAACTGGGTCAGCACGCGATAGACCGTCGCCAAGCCGATCTCGTCGCCGTGATCCAGCAACTGGCGGTAGATGTCTTCTGCACTCAAGTGGTGCTGGTCACTTTTCTGCTCCAGCAAATCAAGGATCCGCATTCGAGGATGCGTCACCTTGAGGCCGACTTTGCGCAGGTCGTGGGATTCCATGGCCTTCTCCGTTCATTGGCGATTTAGCGCCAGCTGCCTGAGATTCGGTCGCGGCGACCGGCGGGAGTGTATCATCGAGGTGATTTCCTTCAGCAACCCGTACCCGATGCGCAATCTCCTGCTGGTCGCCGCCGTAGCCCTCTCCACCACCGGCTGCGGCATCATCTACAAGCAGCCCATCTATCAGGGAAACCTGATCAAGCAGGGCGCCGTCGAACAGCTCCAGGTCGGCCAGAGCAAGCAGCAGGTCAATGCGCTGCTGGGCACCCCGTCGATCCCGGACCCGTTCCACGCCCAGCGGTGGGACTACACCTCGACCCAGCGCACCGATCGCCTGGCGCGTACCGAGGTGAAGAACTTCACCGTGTACTTCGAGAACGACGCCGTCACGCGCTGGGAAGGCGATTACTTCCCGAACCAGGACGAGCAGTTGGCCAAGAATGCGACCAAGCAGTTCGGGCGCAACCTGACCAAGGACAAGAAGAACCAGCGCGGCCGCTGATCGCGACCGCGTCTAGGCTGGCCGGGCGCGCCTGCGCCGGGCCTCCTTCGGATCGATCAACAGCGGCCTGAGCAGTTCCACCCGGTCGCCGTCGTGCAATGCCTGATCCGGCCTGGCCACTATTCCATGGACAGCGGTTGCCACGGCCCGGCCGTCCGGATCCAGATTCGCGGCCGCCATCGCATCGGCCACACAGGCGCCTTCGGGCAACTCCAGCCAGCGAGCGCGGAAGCCGTCGGGCCAGGCGAATATCACCTCGACCTTCACCGTCACTCCTGGGAACGGTCGGCGACGCGGACGAAATCATTGACCATGCGGTCGGCCAGACCCTGGAAGCCCAGCATCAGCGCCGGCCCGAGCAAGCGCGAGGTCGGCTCGAAATCCAGCGTCAGCGTCACCTTGCAAGCGTTCTCGCCCAGCGCCACGAACTCCCAGCGGCCTTCCAGGCGCTTGAACGGGCCGTCGCGCAACTGCATGTCGATGCGGTGCGGACGGTCCAGCGTATTTTCGGTAGTGAACCAGGTACGGAACGCGCCCAACCCAAGATCCAGGCGTGCCACCACGCGCCGATCGCTCTGCTCGATCAGCCGTGCCTCATCGCACCAACTGAAGCGGCGCGGATAGGCGGCGGTATCGTTTACCAGGTCGAACATGCGTGAGGCGCTGTGTTCGACCAGGGCGCTGCGGCGGATGATAGGCATTTTCCAACTTTACAGAAGACAGACAGATCGTTCGGCGGCGCCGAATGGGAGACAATAGCCGGATGAGCAAGAAACCCGCCAAGGATAAAGCAAACGGCGCGACGGCCAACAAGACCATCGCCCTGAACAAGCGTGCGCGCCACGAATACCACCTGGAGGAGCGCTATGAAGCTGGCGTGGCCCTGCAAGGCTGGGAAGTGAAGTCCATCCGCGCCGGCCGCGCCAACATCATCGACGGCTACGCCTATATCCGCTCGGGTGAGATCTACCTGATCGGTGCGCAGATCACCCCGTTGATCCAGGCCTCCACCCATGTGGTGGCCGAAGACCGCCGCACCCGCAAGCTGCTGCTGCATCGGCGCGAGATCGACAAGCTGATCGGACGCGTCGAACGCGACGGCTACACCCTGGTACCGACCGCGCTGTACTGGAGCAAGAACAAGGTCAAGCTGGAAATCGCCCTGGCCAAGGGCAAGCAGGACCACGACAAGCGCGACGCGGCCAAGGACCGTGACTGGCAGCGCGACAAGCAACGCGTGATGCGCCGCCATAACCGCGACGCTTAAACCACAGGGAGTGCGGATTCGCACTAGCGACCTGGTGCGCCCGCCCCTCCTCCCGCTCGCGACTGAAGCCCCTGTAAGCGCCCTGCAATCTGGCGCTTGTGGCGCGGGTCGCCGGCCCCTACACTGTTCAGGTCAGCGTTTGATGCTTTCCCCGGGGGTGCACTGGTTTCGACGGGGGTCGCGAAGTCGCTTGGCGCATGCCGAGGGGGCAGCTTTCCTCGTTAATCCAGCGGCAAAACTCTAGTTGCCAACGACGACAACTACGCTCTCGCCGCTTAAGGCGTAAGCCCCGAACCTACTTGTGCCCGTGCTCGCAGGTGTAGGGTCATTATCACGGAACCGGCTATGACGGCTGCCTGTCAGTCATTGGCTTAACAAAAACAGGCTGGTCCTGGGGTGCGCTTGGCACACCGTGCTGCCACAGGACGAGACCCAACGGTGAGCTAAGCATGTAGTGCCGGGGATGGAGTGCCTTCGGACGGCGGTTCGATTCCGCCCACCTCCACCATATACGGTCCAGGACGGACCACAGAAAGGCCGGGACACCCGCGACATCGGGGTTTCCGGCCTTTTTTGTGGCTGATAAATAACGGTTTGTGAGTGGACATCCGGTGCTGACCAACTCCGCTGCTGCGATCCACGGTGGGGCTAAGCCAGTGGCACGTCAGGGCAAAGCCTCCCCCATACGTCGCCTTGTGCCGGCCTGCTTGATAATGCCTGTAGCGCGACTTGATCCAGTCGTTAGCGATCACGGGGGCACGTCATGGCACGCAAGGCGAACAACACCGTTGGCATTTGGCTTATCGGGGGCGTTGTACTGGTAGCGGCCATGTGTCACCGGGGAGGCATCGAGAGCCGCGCCCCATCAAGTGCCACTGCATCCACCCCAGTGCCGGTTATCGCAACACCCGCTCCATTGCCAGTACTCGAAACCATGTACGTCGCTACCGGAACCTTGAACCAGCGTTCGTCCCCAGAAGGGTCAGTGGTAGCAAGGGCATCTGGCGGTGATTCACTTACGGTCTATGAGAAGAAGGACGGCTGGGCCCGTGTATCGCCTGATGGAGCAAGTCCCCGCTGGGTTTCCTCGAGACTTCTATGCTCGGGTGATCACTGCTACTCCCCGCCCACCCGCAAGCTACGCAGCAGCACTGCCAAGCCGCCCAATCGAACCTATGACAACGGCAGCCGTTGCCCTTGTTCGGGGGAGCGGGTCTGCATCGGCCCGCGCGGGGGCCGGTACTGCATCACCTCCGGTGGAAACAAGCGATATGGCGTGTAAGCGCTATCGATGCACTAAATCCGATGCCGCTCCGCAGCGCGATCCGATTCAGCGATCGGGCGGTATTCCGGCTTTCGAATCGGCATTCCCGCTCAATGCGGCTTGATGGGATCTGATCGCCCGGAATCAGGATGGGCTCGCAGTCGAATGACAGGATCGCAGCGCATTACCTCCCTGCCCGCTCCGCCTGCCGACGCTGGCACGTGCCAGCGTCGGCAGGCGGCCTTCTCTAGCGCCCTGTCATCGCCACCGGCACGTCTTCCGGTTGGCGCCATCCGCCGAGTGCCTTGTAGACACCGACCACGCCGACATTGACCGAGGCCTCGGCTGCGGCCAGAGCGTCGTCGGCGGTGAGCTGGGTGCGTTGCGCGTCCAATAGCGTCAGGAAATCCTCCGAGCCTTCGCGATAGCGGATCTCGGCCAGGGCGGCGGCGCGGCGGGCGGCGCTGGCCTGATCGACCACGATCGCCAGCCGGGCCTGCTGGCGGGCATAAGCGGTCAGTGCGTTTTCGGTGTCCTCCAATGCCAGCAACACGCTCTTCTCGTACTCGGCCAAGGCGCCATCGGCCTGGGCCTTGCTGGCGCGCAGGCGTGCACGCACCGTGCCGAAGTCGAACGCGGCCCAACTGATCGAAGGGGTGATCGACCATGCTTTGCCAGCGCCATGGGTCAGCCGACCGACATCACCGGACAGGAAGCCGACGAAACCACTGAGGCTGATGCGCGGGAACAGGTCGGCCGTGGCCACGCCGACGCGCGCGGTGGCCGAGGCCAGGCGTCGTTCGGCCGCGCGCACGTCCGGTCGTTGCCGCAACAGCCCCGCGGTATCGCCCAGCGGCAATGCCTGCCCATAGGCCGGGGTGGGCCGGGGAGTCAGCACGATGTCCAGTGCATCCGGTCGCCGGCCGAGCAATACCGCCAGACGATGGCGGTATTGGGTCTGGGCCACTTCCAGCAGCGGGATGTCGGCTTCGATCGCCTTCAGCCGTGCGCGGCTGCTCTGCACGTCCAGCTCGCTGCCTGCCCCAAGGTCCCAGCGGGTCTGGGTCAGTTGCTGGGTACTGCGCAGGTTGCCCAAGGTGTGTGTAGCCACCTCGATACGCTTCTGCACCCCACGCAATTCGAAATAATTGCGAGCCACTTCGGCAGCCACCGTCACCTGGGCATCCACAACGCCGGCCTGCTCGGCTTCCAGGTCGGCGCGCGCGGCCTCGGCGGCGCGGCGCTGGCGGCCGAACAGGTCCAGCTCCCATCCGGCGTCGAAGCCAAGCGTGGCGGTCTCGCTCATCACCCGCTCGCCGCCTGCGACAACGGACTGCTCATGGCGGCGGTCGTAGCTGCCACCGGCGGTGACATGCGGCGCCTGATCGAAGCGCCGCTCGACGAACACCGCCCTGGCCTCTTCCACCCGCGCCACTGCGATACGCAGGTCATGGTTGGCGACCAGCGCGTCGCGCACCAGCTGTTGCAGGACCGGGTCGTCGAACTGCGACCACCATGCGCCGACCGGGGACTCTGCGCTGAAGGCGGCATCCTGCGCGCCTTGCAGGGCCACTGCCGGCGGTGGCGAGGCCTTGTAGTCAGGCCCGACCGCGCAGCTGGCCAGCACAATCGCCGACAGCGCCACACTCAATGCGCGCATCACCATGGCAGCACCTGCCCGAGATGGCTGAAGCTGCCGGTGGGGCCATCGATGCCGACCAGTGCCAACTGGACGCTGCTGCGTGCGCCTTCGCGCACGTCGATATCGCCATTGCCGCTGTTCATATCGGTCTTCACGTAGCCGGGGTGGATGGTGTTGACCTTGATCGGGGTATCGCGCAATTCGTAGGCCAGATGCAGTGTCCAGCTGTTCACGGCGCTCTTGGACGCGTCATAGGCCGGGATCTTGAAGTCGTAGATCGACGAGGATGGATCGCTGTGCAGGGTGAGCGAGCCGAGCAGGCTGGAGACATTCACGATGCGGCCGGCCGACGACTGCCGGAGCAACGGCAGGAATGCCTGCGTCACCGCGACCAACGCGAACAGGTTGGTATCGAAGGTGGTGCGCCAGGTCTGCAACGCTTGCTCGGAGGGCTTAAGCGCCATGTCCTCCAGCATGATGCCGGCGTTGTTGACCAGGATGTCGAGATGACCGTGACGCTGGCGCACATCGTCAACCGCCCGCGCGATGCTGGCCGCATCGGTGACGTCGAGCGCAATGGCCTCTACTGGCAGGCCGGTGGCCTGTAGCTGGAGCGCAGCGGCGACCGCGCGATCACGGTCGCGTCCGGCCAGCAGCGTATGCACGCCGGCC
>JAATFS010000492.1 GCA_015655035.1 Lysobacterales bacterium
CTGGATCGTGCGCGAAAGTGGTTCGACCCAGGGCAAGGCCGGCTTCGAGGTCGGGGCCAATGCCAAGGCGCTGCACGAGGCGGCGGGGTTGCCTTCGCGCAGCATCGGCGAAGTGCTGCCGTCGGTGCCCGGCCGCCTGAACCTGGCACGGCGACGACCGCTCGGCGTGGTCGGGGTGATCTCGCCGTTCAACTTCCCGTTATATCTGGCGATGCGCGCGGTGGCGCCAGCGTTGGCGTTGGGCAATGCCGTGGTACTCAAGCCCGATCCGCGCACGGCGGTGTGCGGTGGCTTCGTGATCGCGCGACTGTTCGAACTGGCCGGCTTGCCGGCGGGCCTGCTGCATGTGCTGCCGGGCGATGGCGCCGCCGGCGCGGCGCTCACCTCCGATCCGAACGTCGCGATGATCCAGTTCACCGGCTCCACCGGCGCCGGGCGCAAGGTCGGCGAAGCCGCCGGCAAGCACCTGAAGAAGGTCTCGCTGGAACTGGGCGGCAAGAACTCGCTGATCGTGCTCGACGATGCCGACCTGGAACTGGCCATCGCCAATACCGCCTGGGGCGTCTACCTGCACCAGGGCCAGATCTGCATGGCTACCGGCCGCGTCCTGGTCCAGCGCGGCATCTACGACGCATTCCTGGAAAAGCTCACCGCCAAGGCCAAGTCGATGGTAGTCGGCGATCCGTCCAAGGGGCCGGTGCACCTGGGGCCCCTGATCAACGCCACCCAGCGCGACCATGCGGCCAAGCTGGTGGCCGCTGCGGTCGAGGCCGGTGCCACGCTCGAGACCGGCGGCAACTACCGCGACCTGTTCTTCGAACCGACCGTGCTCAGCCAGGTCACGCCGGACAATCCCGCCTTCAACGAGGAGATCTTCGCGCCGGTGGCGGTGGTGGTGCCGTTCGATACCGATGCCGATGCGATCGCGCTGGCCAACGACACCGAGTACGGCTTGTCGATGGCGATCATCTCCAGCAACGTCGGCCGCGCGCTGAAGCTGGGCGAGCAACTGCGTACAGGGTTGCTCCACATCAATGATCAGACCGTCAATGACGATGTGATCAATCCATTCGGTGGTGTCGGCGCCTCCGGCAACGGCACCAGCATCGGCGGGCCAGCGAACTGGGAAGAGTTCACCCAATGGCAATGGCTGACCGTCAAGGGCGAAGCGCCCGCCTATCCACTCTGAGGAACATCGCAATGAATGCAGCAGTGCAATTGCAGGACATTACCGTAGCGGTCGCGCGTGCCAAGGGCGAGCCGTTCACGATCGAGCAGGCGCGCATTCGCGGTCCGCAGGACGATGAGGTGCGGGTGCGCGTGGTCGCCACCGGCCTGTGCCACACCGATCTGATCATCCGCGACCAGTATTACCCGGTGCCGTTGCCGGCCGTGCTGGGCCATGAAGGTGCCGGTGTGGTCGAGGCGGTGGGGCCGGGGGTCAAATCGCTCAAGGTGGGCGATCACGTGGTGCTGACCTATGGCGCCTGCGGTCATTGCAAGCCTTGCAGTGGCGGTCACAGCGGGTATTGCAAGGATTTCTACGGCTTGAACTTCGGTGGCGGCGACCTGCAAGGCAATACCGCCGTGCAGGACCCGCAAGGCCAGCCGCTGCACGATCACTTCTTCGCACAGTCCTCGTTCGCCAGCCTTGCCCTGGCGCGTGAGAACAATGCGATCAAGGTGCCCAAGGATGCACCGCTGGAACTGCTGGGGCCGCTGGGCTGCGGCATCCAGACCGGTGCCGGTGCGGTGATCAACTCGCTCCGGGTTACCCCGGGCAGCAGCTTCGCCAGCTTCGGTGCCGGTGCGGTCGGGCTGAGCGCGGTGATGGCCGCGCGCGTGGCCGGTGCCACCACCATCATCGCCATCGATGTGGTGCCTTCGCGATTGGAGCTGGCGAAGGAGCTGGGGGCTACCCACGTCATCAACAGCCGTGAGGTCGATGTGATCGAGGCGGTACGCGAGATCACCGACGGCGGCGTCGAGTTCGCGCTCGAGTCCACCGGTATCGCGGCGGTGCTGTCGCAAGGTATCGAGTCCCTGGCCAGCCAGGGTACGCTCGGCGTGGTCGGCGCGCCCAAGCTCGGCACCAAGGCCGAGTTCGACGTCAACAATCTGTTGCTGGGCGGGCGCAGCATCAAGGGCATCGTCGAAGGCGACGGCGTGCCGCAGACCTTCATTCCGCAATTGGTACAGCTGTACCAGCAGGGACGTTTCCCGTTCGACAAGCTGGTGAAGTTCTATCCGCTGGAGCAGATCAACCAGGCGGCCGAGGACAGCACCAAGGGCATCACGCTGAAGCCGATCCTGCGCATTTCTGGCTGAAACCGGCCAGCGGCCAGCGGGAAGATCCCGGCGGCTGCTGGCCTGCGTAGGCCAGCGCCGCTATTACACGTTCTCGCAGCTTACCGAGGCGACGCCTGAATCAGTCGCGGAAGTTGTCGAACTGCAACGGCACTTCGAACTCGGTCTTCTTCAATAGTGCCATCGTGTCCTGCAAGTCGTCGCGCTTCTTGCCGCTGATGCGCAGCTTGTCGCCGTTGATCTGGGCCTCGACCTTGATCTTGGCTTCCTTGATCTTGGCCACGATTTGCTTGGCCTGCTTCTGCTCGATGCCTTGCTTGACCGTGACCTTCTGCCGCGCGCCGGCCAGGTTGCTTTCCACCTCGCCGAATTCAAGACAGCGCACGTCGATGCCCCGCGCGATCAGGCGCGCACGCAGGATGTCGGTCATCTGCTGCAACTGGAAATCGCTGGGCGCCGATTGGTTGATGACCTGGTCGTCGAGCACGAATGTTGCGTCCACGCCCTTGAAGTCGAAGCGGGTGGACAGTTCGCGATTGGCCTGGTCGACCGCGTTGGTCAGCTCGTGCTTGTCCACTTCGGACACGACGTCGAAGGAAGGCATGCGGGGAATCCTCTGATCGAAAAAACAGGTTCTAGTTTAGAGTGCCTTATGCATTTGAGGTGAGTGCAACGCCGGTGCCGGCATGCCGGTCTGAAGGATAATGAGGCATGTCGATTCCCCGTTCCCCCGTGGCCGCCCGGTCTGAAGGATAATGAGGCATGTCGATTCCCCGTTCCCCCGTGGCCGCGGTGCTGTGGATGCTCGCCGCTGTGGCCTTCTTCTCGTTGATGGATGCGGGAATGAAGCTGCTGTCCGGCCATTACCCGCTGTTGCAGGTGACGATGTTGCGCGGCGCCGCCTCGCTGCCGTTCGTTTTGATATGGGTGCTGGCCACGGCCGGCGCTCGCTCGATGCTGCCGGTGCGATGGAGCCTGCATCTGCTGCGTGGCCTGCTTGGCATCGCGATGATCGCCTGCTTCGTGTTCGCGCTGAAACGCATGCCGCTGTCCACTGCCTACACGATCTATTTCGTCTCGCCGCTGTTGGTGGCGGCGTTGTCGGTGCCGCTGCTGGGAGAACGCGTGGGGCCGCGCCGCTGGACCGCTATCGGGATCGGTTTGATCGGGGTGATGGTGGTGCTGCGGCCCGGGGTGGACGGGTTGGTCTCGCTGCCAGGACTGATGGTGCTGCTGGCGGCCACGGCGTACGCGGTGGCCTCGGTGCTGGTCAGCCTGCTTACCCGCACCGATAGCCCGCAGTCGATGGTGGTGTGGTTTCTGCTGATCATGGCGATCGGCGCCGGGCTGTTGGCGATCCCGGGCTGGGTGCCGCTGCGCGCCGAGCATGCTGGGTTGATCGCCGGGATGGGCCTGGCCGGGGCGCTGGGGCAGGTGGCGTTGACGCAGGCGTTCGTGCGCGGGGAGGCGTCGATGGTGGCGCCGCTGGAGTACACCGGGCTGGTCTGGGTGATTGGCTGGGACTGGTTGTTGTGGCGGGCGCTGCCAGATGCGGCTACCTGGGTAGGGGCGGGGATCATCGTCGCCAGTGGCCTTTATCTGTTGCGGCGGGAGCGTGTCCAGCGAGGCTAAGGAGAGGGGGCTCGTTGAAGATCTGAGCAACGGCAACGGC
>JAATFS010000139.1 GCA_015655035.1 Lysobacterales bacterium
CATCGGTCTGCTCGCGCGCGGCATACAGGGGCCGAAGAAGCAGGCATTGCGGGCCGCCTTGCAGCCGTTGCAGTGGATCCGCTTCACTGCGGTACAGCGCGGCGAGCTGGCCCAGCTACGCGAGGCCGAGGCGCTGGATGCCGCTCCCCGGCTGGTAGGCGAGGCGATGCTGGCCGGCTTCTATGTCAGCGAGCTGCTGTTGCGGCTGGCGCCCCGGCACGATCCCTTGCCCGAGGTCTATCAGGCGTATGCGCTGCTGCGCGCGCGGCTGGCGGCGACCGAGCCACTGGCGTGGTCGCTGCGGCGGTTCGAGCGCGATCTGCTGGAAGGGCTGGGGTTCGGTTTCGATCTGCAACACGACGTGGACGGGCGGGTGATCGATCCGGCAGCGCGCTATCAGTTGGATCCGCTGGAGGGGCCACGGCGGATGCTGAGTGAGCGCGACGGTGAGCGGCGGGTCAGTGTGACCGGCAGTGCGTTGTTGGCGTTGGCGGCGGATGCGATGCCGGAAGCCGAGGGGATGCCGGGGCTGCGCCGGGGTATGCGGGCGGTGTTGTTGCATCATCTGGGGGGGCGCGGGCTGAAATCCTGGGAGATGCTGGAGGATCTTAGTCGGCGGGAGCAGGGGGCGCGGAAGCCGTAGGCGGCGGCTAAGGGCGATATCAACGTCAAAGGCTTTCGCGCCTGCCGACGCGAGTCACTTCCTGTCTTGCCAGAAGTAACCAGAAGCGCCTGCGCTCGACGCGAGCCGGTGCGATGAAGCCGCACCGGTGCCCTGCGCTCCTCGGCGGAAGTGGCATTTATCCCTTTTCCGGGACGGCGCCCAAACTCACTTCGTTCAAACACGGCGCCTCTTCGGCCACCTCCAGCTGCAGTGCTCGGCTCGCTTTGAGGGCGAGGTAGAGCAAGGTCAATATCTGAGCAACAGCAGGGTGGGTCTGGGTGTCTTGTATCAGCGCCCAGATTGCAGGTGCTTGTTCAGTGCAGCAGGGCGGCGACGGCTTCGTGGAATTGGGTGACGGCCATGGGGGATTGGGGGTCGCCGCGCAGGGTGCGTACGGCGCCGGCCAGTCGTGATGCGCCGACGAAGCCGCAACTGGCTTGGAGCCGATGCAGGTGGCTGCGCAGGGCGTGGGCGTCGGCGATCTTCAATGCCGAATCCACTGCGTCGCGGGTGCCGGGCAGTTCGGCCAGGAATAGTTCGCGCAATGCGTTCAGATGGGTCTGTTGCCCATTCAGGGCTGCCAGCGCGACGGTTTCGTCCCAGTCGGTGGCCTCTTGTACGCCGACCAGGGCGTGGCTGTATCGGCCACGGCTCAGGCCGCGCCGTACTGCCTGCAATAGGCGTTCGGCCGATAGCGGCTTGACCAGCATTTCGAGAAAGCCGGCCGCTTGCAGTCGGCGCTGGAGCGCCGCCCCGCCATCGGCGGTGTGCGCCAGGGCCGGAGTTTCCGGGTGCAGTTGGCGCAACGCGTCCAGCAGTTCCGTACCGGTGCCGTCGGGCAGGTTGACGTCGATCAGCCAGAGATCATGGCGCTGTGCGCGGCTGCGGCTTAGTGCGGAGGCCACCGAATCGGCAGCATCGACCTGGGCGGGCAGGGATTCCAGGGCCGCCTGGAAGAAGCCGCGGCTGATGGGGTCGTCCTCGACCAGTAATAGGCGCGGTAGGGGTTCGTGTGCGGATGCCATGGTCATGCTGCCTCCTTGTCAGCGTTTCCACCCACGCATTATCGGCGTGGGTTGGCAACAGTTTGCCCGGGTTCTCGGTAAACGACAATTGCCCTGACGCGAGCCGGCGCAACCTTGCTGGCAGGTTCTGCGACAATACGCGCCCTTTTGCCCGCAGCCTGTTGCCACGTGGCCCGATCCAGAAACCGCTTCGACCGTACCCCGTTCCAGACCGACATCACCGATCTCAGCCACGATGGCCGAGGCGTCGCCCGCCGCGAAGGCGAGGGTGGCAAGGTCACCTTCATCAGTGGCGCGTTGCCTGGCGAGACCGTGGTCGCCGAGCCGACCGCGCGCAGCCGTCATTTCGACGAGGCCAAGACGCGGGAGGTGCTACAGCCGTCGCCGCTGCGCGTGAGCCCGCGTTGCCCGCATTTCGGCGTGTGTGCCGGCTGCGTGCTGCAACACCTGGCCGAGGATCAGCAAATCGTCGCCAAGCAGCGCGTGCTGATGGATAACCTGGGGCGTATCGGGCACGTGACGCCGCAGTCGGTATTGCCGGCGCTGGTGGGCGATAGCTGGGGCTACCGCCGCAAGGGGCGCTTTTCGGTGCGGCGGGTGGAAAAGAAGGACAAGACCCTGGTGGGGTTCCGCGAACAGGATCCGCGCTTCGTCGCCGACCTGTCGATCTGCTATACGGTGATCCCGCAGATCGGCGAAAAGATCACCGCGCTGGCCGCGCTGGTCGAGAGCCTGGATGGCCGGCGCGATATCCCGCAGATCGAGTTCATCGCAGGCGACGCGGCGGTCGCGCTGACCGTGCGCCATCTGCAACCGCTTGGCGACGACGATCGACAGCGCTTGATTGCGTTTGCGCAGGAGCATGAATTCGCGATTTTCCTGCAACCGGGCGGCGTGGACACCGTGCATCCACTGTGGCCGCAGCAGCAGGTTGCGCTGTCGTTCCGGCTGCCGCAGTGGGATGTGGAACTGGCGTTCCGGCCATTGGATTTCATCCAGGTCAATGCCTCGCTCAACCAGAAGATGATCGCGCATGCGCTGGCGCTGCTGGATGCCTCGCCAGAGGATCGCGTGCTGGATCTGTTCTGCGGACTGGGCAATTTCACCTTGCCGCTGGCGCGCGGCGTGCGCGAGGTGGTGGGAGTGGAAGGCGATGCGGGATTGGTGGCGCGCGCGCGCGAAAATGCCCAGCGCAATGGCTTGGACAATGCGCAGTTCTACGCGGCGGACCTGACTCAGGACCAGCGCAATGCGGCGTGGATGCGCCAGGGCTTCGACAAGCTGCTGCTGGATCCGCCGCGCTCCGGCGCGATCGACGTGCTCAAGCAACTGCCGCTGAAAAAGTTCGAGCGCATCGTCTACGTCAGCTGCCACCCGGGCTCGCTGGCGCGCGACGCCGATTACCTGGTCAACGAGCAGGGGTTTACGCTGAAGGCGGCGGGGGCAATGGACATGTTCCCGCATACCGCGCACGTGGAAAGCATCGCTGTGTTCGAGCGCCGGTAAGGCGACGCAGCGCGGCGGAGGCGCCGATGCGCGAACGCAGGGCGCGTCGGCGCGACGC
>JAATFS010000350.1 GCA_015655035.1 Lysobacterales bacterium
CCTGTGGCAAGCAGGCTCGTGGCGCTCACCGTGAGCGCAAACGCGATCGCGTCGCGAAGCTTTGATGTCTTCACTTTCATCGTTGTTTCCCCGTTTGATGTGGCGATTGCCTGGCGGTGACAAAACAGCCTGGGTATGTTTCGAAGGCGTTAACGGCTGTTTCACTAAATCCTATCAACGAGTTCACAGAGAACTGAAGTGGACTTAACGGTCTTTGGCCGATTAGGCATAAATCCGCGTCATAAATGCTGGATTGGGCCTAATTTTGTCTGGCGTGACTGTTTGAGATTGGCTGTCAGGAGCACCGTTTCCCGGTAGATGCAGGGCCCGGCGCGTGGCTGCAGTGGCAGGTACTGGCAGCAGCGGGCGCCGCGCGACATCGGCGGGACGATGCAGGCACGTTTGCGGGCTTGTGCAAATTGGTTAGCCTTGCTGGCTATCGCCGGTTATCTGGAGTGCTCGATGAAACATCTGCTGTGGCTCGCGCTGTGCGCGTTTTCGCTGTCTGCCTGCACCGATCGTGAAGCGCAGCGCCAGGCGCAATTGGCTGCCTCGGCACAGGCGAAGGAGCAGGCCGCCACCGACCTGGGCAAGCAGTACGACGCGGCGGTGAACGCGCAGAACTGGGACATGGCGCGAGCGCATGGAGCGGCACTGCTGGAAGGCTATGCGGGCACGGCCGCAGCCGCCCGGATCGAGCCGGGCTATGCCGGGATCAAGGCCAAGGGCGAGGCTGCGCGGGAGCTGCGCCGGATGCAGGCACTGTGGCAGTACTCACAGGTGCCCGAGAAAGGCGGGATGCAGCGCTCGGCGATGATCGAGGCCCGGCAGCGCGTCGATGTGGACGGCAGCGGGGCCAAGCCGGTGAGCCTGGTGTTCCGCGATCACCCCAAGTGGAAGCGCCACAGCTATCTGGTGCTGCAGGCGGGCGACTTCGACTGCTACGGCGGTTGCAAGGTGCAGGTCGCCGTCGATGGCGGCAAGCCCAGGCCGATGGCCGCGCACCGGCCGGATACCGACGAGGCCATCGCCATGTTCATCGACGACGACAAGGCGTTGTGGAAGCGGGTGCGCCAGGCCAGGACGATCAGTATCGCGTTCCCGGTCAAGGCCGGTGGCCGCCGCACCGCGGAGTTCGAGGTGGGTGGGCTGGATCCGAAATATCTGCCCGGCTGGCATTGACGCCGGGCGGTAACGGCCGATGGCGGCGATGGTGTAGCGCCGCCACTGCGCAGGTCCGGGGCGTGGCGGCCGGATGATCCGGCAAGGATCTGGCCGGCGGGGCCTGCGTGGGCATGTTCGGTGCGCCGACAGCGATACAGAGTGCGTGGCGCAAAGTGTGCCATTGCCGATACAGGAAGAACGCACCACGTGTTTGTGCGCGCACGCGCACGCAATCGGATGCCCGCCCAGCAACGATTGATGCGCCGCCGCAATGCGATGGCATGGCGATTGCTCTTTCCCCCGTGATGTTTCCACATCCCTGGGGAGTAGAACGATGCACGGTCATCCATGTCGTACCCGTACCTGGACGCTGCTGGCGCTGGTGGCCGCGCTGGTGCTGGCCGGTTGCAAGAAAGAAGAAACCTCTGCGCCCGCCACCGCGCAAGCGCCTGCCGCTGCGGCACCGACGGCTGTCGCCGACACCGATGGCGAGTTCGCCCGCAACGCCGGCAATCCCGATAACTGGGGGGGCATCGGCCGCGACTTCAGCCTGACCCGGCACAGCCCTCTGGCCGAGATCAACCGCGACAACGTCAAGGACCTGAAGCTGTCGTGGGAAATGAAGACCGACGCCACGCGTGGCCACGAAGGCCAGCCGCTGGTGATCGGCAGCATCATGTACATGGTCAGCGCATATCCGAACAACGTGTTCGCGATCGACCTGGCGCAGGAAGACGGTGGCAAGGTGCTGTGGAAATACACCCCGCAGCAGGATGAGCGCTCGGTGGCGGTGGCGTGCTGCGACACGGTCAATCGTGGCGCTTCCTATGCCGACGGCAAACTGGTGTTCGGCAGCCTGAGCGGCGAGGTGATCGCGCTCGATGCCAAGACCGGCAAGGAGGTGTGGAAGCAGAAGCTCGCCTATCCAGAGAAGGGCGAGACCCTGACCATGGCGCCGATCATCGCCGACGGCAAGGTCGTCGCCGGGATCAGCGGCAACGAGTTCGGTGTACGCGGGCGTGTTGCCGCGTATGCGTTGGCCGATGGCAAGCCGGCATGGTCGTGCGAGGCGACCGGCAGCGACAAGGATCTGTGCCTGGGCCCGAACTTCAACAAGGCCAACCCGCAGTACGGCCAGCTCGGCGACCTGGGCATCAAGACTTTTCCTGAAGAGGGCTGGAAGCGCGGCGGTGGCGCGGCCTGGGGCTGGTACAGCTACGACCCGAAATTGAAGCTGGTGTATTTCGGCACTGGCAATCCGGGGCTGTGGAGCCCGTCGTACCGCTGCGGCAAGACCACGCAGGCCGAATGCGACTCGGGCCAATACGACAACAAGTGGTCGATGACCTTGTTCGCGCGCCGGATCGATACGGGCGAGGCGGTATGGGGCTACCAGAAAACGCCGTTCGACCAGTGGGACTACGACGGTATCAACGAGCCGATCCTGGTGGACCTGAGCATCGACGGCAAGCAGGTGCCCGCAGTAGTGCAGTTCGATCGCAACGGGTTTGCCTACGTACTCGACCGGCGCGATGGCACGTTGCTGCGCGCCCACAAGTTCGTGCCGGCGAACTGGGCCGAGCGCATCGACATGAAGACCGGCCGCCCGATCAAGGTGGCCGCGCATTCGCCACTGGAGCGTGGCAAAGCGGTACAGGCGTTCCCGTCGGCGATGGGCGGCAAGGACCAGCAGCCGTGCTCGGTGGACCCGGCCAATGCGGCGGTGTTCTTCTGCGGCACCAACAACTGGCACATGGAGCTGGAGCCGCAGGAGCGCGGCAACACCATGATGGGCCTGCCGTACGTGTTCGCCAACGTGATGATGAAGCCGAACGAGCCCGGTGCGCTGGGCATCGTCAAGGCGTTCGACGTGGTCGAAGGCAAGTCCAAATGGGAGATCAAGGAGAAGTTCCCGGTGTGGAGCGGCACCCTGGTCACCGATGGCGGGCTGGTGTTCTACGGCACGTTGGACGGTTGGTTCCGAGCGGTGGACAAGGACACCGGCAAGAAACTGTGGGAGACCAAGCTGCCGTCGGGGGTGATCGGCAACCCGATCGCCTACAAGGCCAATGGCCACCAGTACGTGGCGGTGTTCTCAGGCATCGGCGGCTGGATCGGCCTGCCGGTCGCCGGTGGCCTGGACCCGGGCGACCCGTACGGCGCGCTGGGCGCGGCGGGATTGGCCTTCAGCCATGGCTTCGACAAGATCCCACTGGGCGGCATGGTGCACACCTTCCGCATCGACGGTGCCGGCAAGACCGTCACCGCGGCCAGCACGGCGGCAGCGGGTGGCGCCGTGGCCGCCATGACCAAGGCCGCGCGATGAGGCGACGCCGCCGCGCTGCCGCTGCACCCGAGCGCCGCCAGGCGCTCACCGGGCCGCACCTGTTTCCAGGCGTGCGTGCGGCCGTGCTGTTGCTCTGTGGGGTCGGACTGGTTGCCACAGGCTGCACGCGCGCGCCTTCATCCACGACGGCGCGCGTGGACGAAGCTTCGCCCACGGCCGCGGCAACGCCGGTGGCCACGGGGGTTGCAGATGGAGCAGTACTGCGCGTGTGCGCGGACCCGGGCAACATGCCGTTGTCCAATCGCGCCGGCGAAGGCTTCCAGAACAAGATCGCACAGACCCTGGCCGACGCGATGGGCCGGCGCCTGGAATACGAATGGCGCACCTACTACCAACGCGGGTTGGCGCGCAGCACGATCAACGCCGGGCGTTGCGACGTGCTGATGGACATGAACAGCGATTTCGAGATGGGCCTGCCCACGCGTCCGCTGTATCGGTCCACCTATGTGCTGGTCACCCGCAAGGGCTTGGCATTGCATCCGCCGTCGCTGGACGATCCGGTGCTCAAGACGCTGAAGATCGGCGTGTTCCAGAGTTCGCCTGCGCGCCAGGCGCTGTTCGATCACGGCGTGTCCGGCGACGTGCAATACCTGTTCTACGATTCGGCGAGCGCGCCGCAGGATCATCCGGCCAAGCTGGTCGAACGCGTCGGCGGCGGGCAACTCGATGCCGCCGAATCGTGGGGGCCGGTCGCCGGCTACTACGCTGCGCGCGAGGGTCTGGGGCTGGTGCCGCTGAACGTCATCGACGATGAAGTGCTGGAGTATTCGATGGCGTGGGCGGTATCGCGCAAGAACGCCGACCTGCGCGATGAACTGGACGCGGCGATGCGGCGCAGCGCCGACAGGATCGCCGCCATCCTGCGCGATTTCCATGTGCCTGTGGTGGCGTGTGCCGATTGCATCGTCAACGGCGATCTGCCGTCGCATGGCCGCTACCAGCGGCGCGGCGACGGCGCGCCGCCGCCGAGTGCGCAGACGGTGGCGGCTACGCTGGTGCAATTGCAGTCGCGCATCGCCGGCGGCGCCGATCCCGATCAGGAGTTGGCGCATGCGATAGACGCAGGCGATGGCGTGCGGGTGTCCTGGCTGCTGCGCCACGGCGCCAGCGCCGACCATCCCAATCTGCTGGGGGAGCCGCCACTCCACCAGGCAATCCGGAACCAGGCACCTGCAATGGTCGGCGCGTTGCTGGCGGCCGGCGCCGACGTGGAAAGCCGCGATGGCGGTGGCTGGACCGCATTGATGAAAGCGGTCTGGTCCAACGATGCGCAGAGCGTCCAGCAGCTGCTGGCGCGCAAGGCCAAGGTCGAGGTGGCGGCCACCGATGGTTGGACCCCCTTGGACCTGGCGATCTCCTATGCCGACGTGGGGATCGTGCGATCGCTGCTCGATGCCGGTGCCGACGTGCGCCGCAGCAACCCGGCCGGGTTTACCCCGGTGATGTTCGCGGTGGCACGCGACGACCCGAAGATGCTCGACGCACTGCTGGCGCGTGGCGCCGAGGCCGACCAACCCAACCGCGCCGGGGTCACGGCGTTGATGCTGGCCGCCGCCGCAGGCCGCGAGGATGCTGCCCGCCGCCTGCTTGCCGTCGGCGCCAATGCCGCAACCCGCGACGCCGAGGGCAAGACCCCGGCGACGCTGGCGCAGCAACGCGGCGATGCCTCGCTGGCGCGGCTGCTGACGGAGGCCGAACACCGCCGCGCGCAATGACCCATGCCTGCTTCGTATCCGCCGCCCACGCGGCCGCTTTCCCCACCGCCCATCTGCAAAGGTTCTCTCATGCGCACTACCGTCGTCCGCTGTTCCGTCGTGCCGAAGCTGCTGAAGTTGTCCGTACTGGTTATGAGCCTGGGCCTGGCCGCCTGCGGCAAGGAAGCGCCGTCTTCCGCCGC
>JAATFS010000066.1 GCA_015655035.1 Lysobacterales bacterium
GTCCTGGTCGCCGACATCGGCGGTACCAATGCCCGCTTTGCGCTCGCCGACGTCGATGCCTCGGTCCCGCTGCTAGACGACAGCGTGCGAGAGTTCGCGGTCGTGGACTTCGCCTCGCTCGGCGAAGCGGCACAGCACTACCTCGACCAGATCGGAGCCAGCGCCAGCAAGGGCGTGTTCGCCGTGGCCGGACGCGTTGACGGCGACGAAGCCCGCATCACCAATCATCCCTGGGTGATCTCGCGCTCGCGTACCGCCAACATGCTCGGATTTGGCGAGCTGCACCTGATCAACGACTTCGCCGCGCAAGCCATGGCGATCAGCCTGCTGCGACCGCAGGACGTGGTGGCGATCGGTGGTGCCAGCTGGCGCCCGACGGGTGCCGACAAACCGCGCAACTACGGCGTGATCGGTCCCGGCACCGGCCTCGGCGTGGGCGGCCTGATCGTGCGCGATGGCCGCTGCTACCCGTTGGAGAGCGAGGGCGGACATGTCAGCTTCCCGCCCGGTACCCCGGAAGAAATCCGCATCCTCGAAATCCTCTCCGAGCAGTTCGGTCGAGTTTCCAACGAACGGTTGATCTGTGGTCCCGGCCTGGTCAACATCCACCGCGCACTCAGCGAAATCGCGGGGGTCGATCCCGGCCCGATGCTGCCGAAGGACATCACCGCGCGTGCCGCCGCAGGCGACATCCGCGCCTCGCGCACGATCGACCTGTTCTGCGCGATCTTCGGCGCCATTGCCGGCGACATGGTGCTGATGCAAGGCGCCTGGGACGGCGTCTTCCTGACCGGCGGCCTGGTACCCAAGATGCTGGAATCGCTTCGCCATTCCGGCTTCCGCCAGCGTTTCGAGCACAAGGGGCGCTTCTCGGCGATCATGTCGCGGGTGCCTTCGCTGGCGGTAATCCACCCGCACGCCGGCCTGCTCGGCGCGGCTGCCTATGCGGTCGACGCCGGACGCGAGCGAGGAAAGTCATCATGAGCCTACGTCACCACGAACGTATCGAGCTACTGAGCTACGACGATCCCGACCAATGGACACAGTCGATCGCCGACGAAATCGGCAGTCTGCTGAAACAGGAAATCCAAACCCGTGGCCAGGCCCGGCTATTGCTTTCCGGCGGCACCACGCCAGCGCCGGTATACACCGCGCTGGCCGAACATCCGCTGGATTGGTCCAAGCTGGAAGTCGGCCTGGTCGACGAGCGCTGGCTGTCGCCGCAGGACAGCGACAGCAATGCGTGGCTGGTGAAACACAGCTTCCTCGACCACGCCGAAGCGGCCACCTTCACCCCGCTGGTACGTTCCGGCAAGCAGTTGCCCGAATGCGTGCACACCGCCAACCTGCAAGCCACGCATACGATTCCCGCGTGCGTGGCGGTGCTGGGAATGGGCGGCGATGGCCATACCGCTTCTTTGTTCCCCGGCGCGGCCGACTTGCCCAAGGCGCTGGCTAGCCAGCAGCCCTATGCCGCGCTGGACGCCACCGGCTGTCCGGGCGCCAACACCTGGCCGCTTCGCATCACTCTGACCCCCGCCGGTCTGGCTGGCGTGCAAACGCGCTTGCTGTTAGTGCGCGGCAAGCAGAAGCTCGAAGTCCTGCAAGCCGCTCTGGATGGCCACGATCCGGTCGAATATCCCATCCGCGTCGCCATCGACCAACCCGGTACACGCCTGCGCGTGCACTGGTGCGATTGATGCGGACCTGTTTGCGAACACCTGAATTTTCCTGTGTGAGTCCAGAACGTAGCTGCGTCGTTCAATCCGCGCGTCCGTTCGTGCCTTCTTCCTTCCGTCTCTCATAGCCGGTAGCCAATGAGCCTGCATCCGAATATCCACGCCGTCACCGAACGCATCCGCCAGCGCAGCGCAGCGTCGCGCGCCGCCTATCTCGCTGGCATCGATGCAGCGCTGCGCGACGGTCCATTCCGCAGCCGCCTGAGCTGCGGCAATCTTGCCCACGGCTTCGCCGCCTGCGGCCCCACCGACAAGAGCCGCCTGCGCGGTGACGTGACGCCGAACCTGGGCATCGTCACCGCCTACAACGACATGCTGTCGGCGCATCAGCCGTTCGAACACTATCCGGACCAGATCCGCGCAGCTGCGCGCGCACTCGGCGCCACTGCGCAGGTCGCGGGCGGCGTGCCGGCGATGTGCGATGGCGTCACCCAAGGCCGCGCCGGCATGGAGCTGTCGCTGTTCTCGCGCGACATCATCGCCCAGTCCACCGCGATCGGACTGAGCCACGACATGTTCGATGCCGTGGTCTATCTGGGCGTGTGCGACAAGATCGTGCCCGGCCTGCTGATCGGCGCACTGGCGTTCGGCCATCTGCCAGCGGTGTTCCTGCCAGCCGGCCCGATGACGCCCGGCATCCCCAACAAGCAGAAGGCCGAAGTGCGCGAGCGCTACGCCGCTGGCGAGGCCAGCCGCGAGGAACTGCTGGAGGCCGAGTCGGCGTCCTATCACGCGCCGGGCACCTGCACCTTCTATGGCACGGCCAATTCGAACCAGGTGCTGTTGGAGGCGATGGGCGTGCAGCTGCCGGGCGCTTCGTTCGTCAATCCTGAGAATTCGCTGCGCGACGTCCTTACCCGGGCCGCCACCGAGCGGGTATTGGCGATTTCCGCGCTGGGCCAGGACTTCCGCCCGTTTGGTCACCTGATCGACGAGCGCGCCATCGTCAATGCGCTGGTCGCGCTGATGGCGACCGGCGGCTCGACCAACCACACCATCCATTGGATCGCGGTCGCGCGCGCTGCGGGCATCGTGCTGACCTGGGACGACATGGACCTGATCTCGCAGACGGTGCCGTTGCTGACCCGCGTGTATCCCAATGGCGAGGCGGACGTGAATCGCTTTCACGCCGCCGGTGGCACCGCTTTCGTTTTCCACGAGCTGATGGACGCCGGCCTGATGCATGACGACCTGCCGACCGTGGTCGAGGGTGGCATGCGCAGCTATGCCAACGAGCCGCGCCTGAAGGACGGCCAGCTGTACTGGTCGCCAGGTCCGGCGGCCAGTGCCGATGAAGCCGTGGTGCGACCGGTCTCCAGGGCGTTCGAGGCACAGGGCGGTTTGCGCCTGCTGCGTGGCAATATCGGCCGCTCATTGATCAAGCTGTCCGCGGTCAAGCCCGAGTTCCGCAGGATCGAAGCGCCCGCCGTGGTGATCGACGCGCCGCCAATGCTCAACAAGCTGCATGCCGCCGGCGTATTGCCCCGCGACTTCATCGTCGTGCTGCGCTACCAGGGCCCCCGCTCCAACGGTATGCCAGAGCTGCATTCGCTGGCGCCGCTGCTGGGGTTGCTGCAGAACCAGGGCCGGCGCGTGGCGCTGGTCACCGATGGACGCCTGTCCGGCGCGTCGGGCAAGTTCCCGGCAGCGATCCACGTCACTCCCGAAGCAGCGCGCGGTGGCCCGATCGCGCGCATCCGCGAAGGCGACATCGTCTGCCTGGATGGCGAGGCCGGCACCCTGGAAGTCCATGTCTCGCCGGAGGAGTGGGCAGCGCGCGAAGTTGCCGCCAATACTGCCATCCACGGCAACGACCTGGGCCGCAACCTGTTTGCGATCAACCGACGCGTAGTCGGGCCGGCCGACCAGGGCGCGATTTCGATTTCCTGTGGACCGATGACTGCCGATGGCAGTGTCTGGGAGTACGACGCCGAGTACGAACTCGGCGACAGCCCGGCCGCCGCTGCCGCGCCGCACGAAGCCAAGGACGCCTGACGCTCGGCGCAGGCGCCATCATCTTCGCGGCCGATCCGCCATCGGGCGGCCGCCTTACCCGGAACCAACCGCAATGACCA
>JAATFS010000240.1 GCA_015655035.1 Lysobacterales bacterium
AGCACTTCCAGCAGCGGCAGGCCGATATTGCCGACCAGCGCGGTGCGCTGCCCGCCGGCGCGCAGCAGGTGCGCCAGCAACGCGGTGGTCGTGCTCTTGCCCTTGGTGCCGGTGACGCAGATCGTCGCCGGCACCCGGCCATCGGCAAGCGCATGCTCGCCGAACCACAACGCGGTACCGCCGATGAAGCGGGTCCCGTTCGCCGCTGCGGCCTGCGCTTCCGGCCGGTATGGGCTGATACCGGGCGACTTGATCACCACCTCGAACGCGGAAAGCCGCTCGGCGCTTGCATCGGTCTCGATCTGCAATGCGCGATCGCCCAGCGCGCGCGCCTCTTCGACCTCTCCCTCCGAACAGAACAGGGTCAGCGGCGCCTGCGCGTCCGCCAGCCGGTCGCGCAAGGCACGGTAGGCCGCCCGGCCTTCGCGCCCCCAGCCCCACAGCGCAACCGCGTGGCCGTCAAGCTGCGAAATTCGCACTCACGCGCTCCCAAAGCGCCGCCGGAATACGATGTTCCTTCTCGATCACCAGCAATGGCTCGATCCGCAGTTCGGCCGCCTCCAGCTGCGGCTGGATCTCACGGATGAAGCGCGTCACCAGCACGTCCTCTTTCCATTCCGCGCGCGTGGCCAGCGTAGCCAGCGCCGCACGCGACTCGCGCCCCTCTCCCACGCATTCGAATGGCTTGTGGTCGTGGAACTCGAGCAAGGCATCGAAGCCCCCGGCCTGCGCCGCGTCGTCCAGCAGGTTGCGGCCGAATATCTTCACCAGCCGCGTCTTCGGCATGAACGGCGCCAGCGCCAGGAATACGAAATGGCACTTGGGGCAGATGCCGCACCAGCGATGCGCCGGGCGTTCGCCCATGATGTGGAAGTTGCGGTTGCAGCTGGAGAAGTGCGCATCGTAGTGATCGGTCTTGGCGAACTGCCGGGCCACCGCCAACTCCGAAAGCGGCCGCAACAGCGAGTAGTAGCGCAGATCGGCGGCGACCCGGCGCTCCACGTACTGACCGAATGCCTGCTCGAACGCCCAGCCCTTGGACCACTGGTGGTTGACCTCGGCGGTGACGCTGCCGTCGGCAGCGACGATCTGGCTGCCATAGCTGGCCGAGCGCTCGTTGGAGAACACCACCTGGCCGGCGCCAGTCAGCAGCGCGGCGAGCACCAGGATCGCCGAGTTGACCGCCGTGACCGGAATATGTCCGTTCCAGGCGCCCTGCCGGTTGAGTTCGAACAGCGCGGGCGCCAGGGTACGGCCGACGTTGAGGGTCGGCAGGCCAGTGCGCTCGGCGCAGCTGCGGATCAGCTGCGAGCCGCCGATCCAGGTCACGGTCTGGGCCACGCCGCTGGCACGCAACGCCTCGATGCTGACCAGAGAATCCTTGCCGCCGCCAATGGCGACCAGCGCCTGTTCGCCCAGGCCGACGCGCGGCGCCGCCGCAGTGCCATCGACGTCGCTACCCGCCAGCGCCACCGGCAGCTTGAAGCGCCCATGCAGGTTCAACCCATTGCGATAGGCGAATTCGCCCAGGCCATGCAGGTAGACGCTTTCCACCAGCGCGGCGGTAGCGGCATCGATGGCGTAGCTGTCGATGCGCACCTGCTCCGGTACGCCCGCCTTGTAGTAGCTGACGCCCGCGATCAAGTGCAGCAGCCGCAACGCCTGCTGTACCGCCGCCTCGCGCTCGCCGTCGAGCACGAACGGTGCACCGGGGACACTGATCGTCTCCACCATCTCCTCGCCCTGGTCGAAGGCGTATACCAGCGAGGCGACGCCGGTTTGCGCATCGAAATCGCAACGGACGAAGCGGAAGGTGGAAATCTGGTGTTTGTCGAAAGCAGTCATGGCAATTCCGGGATCAGGCAGGCCGACGGTTCTCGCGCCGGTTCAATCGAGGCAATGGAAGGCGCGTCGCGCTCAGTCATCGATCAACGCTTCCTGCGGCAGCTCGCGCAGGTTGTAGCGGCTGGCCATCGAATAGCCATACGCGCCGGCATCGGCGATCAGCATCACATCGCCCGGCACGGTGGTGGCCGGCAGGCGCACGCGGTGCCCGAAGATGTCGCTGGATTCACAGATTGGCCCGACCACGTCGAAACTGCCTTCGCAGGCCTCGTCCAGCCGCGAGGCGTTGACGATATCGTGCCATGCGTCGTACAGCGCCGGGCGGATCAGCGCGTTCATGCCGGCGTCCAGCCCGACCCGATGCACGCCGTCCTTCTCAACCACCTGGGTCGCGCGCGCCAGCAGCACGCCGGACTCGGCCACCAGGAAGCGGCCCGGCTCGATCGCCAACGCGAACGCCGGATGCACCGCCTTGACCTCGGCCAGCCCTGCCGACCACGCAGCCAGGTCGAAGGGCTCGTCGTCCGCGCTATATGGGATCGGCAGGCCACCGCCGATATCAAGCACCCGGATGCTGCCGATGCGGCGCGCGAAGCCCGCCAGTTCGTCGTACATCTGCCGCCAGTGCGCCTTGGTCTCCACCCCGCTTCCCAGGTGCGCGTGCAGGCCGACGATGGTCACGCCCAGCCCGCGCGCAGCATCGACGAACTCGTCCACACGGCTGGCGGCGAGGCCGAACTTGGAGGCCTTGCCGCCGGTGGTCACCTTTTCGTGGTGGCCGTCGCCATGGCCCAGGTCGATGCGCAGCCATACGTTGCGGCCACGGAAAACCTCCGGCCAGTTGCGCAGCGCCTCGACATTGTCCAGCGTGACCGTGACACCCAGCTCGAACGCGGCTTGGTATTCGGCGCTGGGGGCGAAGCTGGGCGTGAACAGCACGCGCCCCGGCGCCAGCGTCGGCAGGATCTCGAACACCCGGCGCAATTCGCCCAGCGAGACGCATTCCAGGCCAAAGCCTTCCTCGACCAGCGCCTTCAGGATCGCCGGATGCGAATTGGCCTTGATCGCGTAGTAGCGCTGGTCCACCGCAGCAATCGCGGCCAGCTGGCGCGCGCGCTCGCGTACGGTCGGCAAGTGATAGGCGTAGCGCGGCGTGGCATCGGCCGCCAATTGCAGCAGGCGCTCGCGCTGGCCCTTCCACCACGGCGTCGGACGCGGCCTTACCGCGCCGATGATCTCGCGCCAGCGCGGACCGAACACGTGCTCCTCGTACACCGGCATCGCCCCGCTTTCGATCAGCTCGGCATGCAGGATAGGCAGCAGGCCGTCGGCATCCACCTCGTCGATCACGAAGGTCAGGTTCAAGTCGTTGGACGACTGCGAGATCATGTGCACGCGCTCCTTGCCGAACGTGGCCCACACGTCCGACAGCTTGTGCAGCAACGAACGCATGCCGCGCCCGACCAGGGTGATCGCCGCGCAAGGGACGATGATCTTGACCTTGCAGATTTCCGAAAGATCGGCCGATAGCGCGGCCAGCACATCAGTGTTGACCAGGTTTTCGGACGGATCCAGCGACACGGTCACGTTGGTCTCGGCCGAACCGATCAGGTCCACCGACAGCCCGTGCTTCTTGAACAGCGTGAACACGTCGGACAGGAAGCCCACCTGCTGCCACATGCCAATGCCTTCCATCGATACCAGCACGATGCCGTTGCGGCGGCTGATCGCCTTGACGCCCGGCACCGGCTCGGCGCTTCCATCGATGCTGGTACCCGGCATCTCCGGACGCTCGGTATCGAGGATCGCCATCGGCACGCCCGAGTCCCGGCACGGCTTGATCGAGCGCGGATGCAGCACCTTGGCGCCGGTGGTGGCGATTTCCTGGGCTTCGTAGTAATCCAGCCGGGTCAGCAGCCGCGCATCCGGCACTTCCTTCGGATTGGCGCTGAACATGCCCGGCACGTCCGTCCAGATTTCCACCCGGCTGGCACCGAGCAGTGCGCCGAAATACGCCGCCGAGGTATCCGAGCCACCGCGCCCGAGCACGGCGGTGCCGCCATCCTGGTGCCGCGAAATGAAGCCCTGGGTGATCAGCATGCGGTTTGGCTGGGCGATGAAACGTTCGCGCCAACCGGCATCGGCCTGCCACTGGCAGGACACCGACAGGCGCTTGGACCACTCGCTCTGGTTGGGCTGCGGCGGCAGCGCCTCGAGCCAGTCGCGCGCGTCCATCCAGCCCATGTCCAGGCCACTGGCATGCAAGTAGGCCGCGCCAAGCGTGGAAGAGAGCAGTTCGCCCTGCCCCAGCACCTCGGCCTGCCAGTCCAGCGTGCGCGAGGCGGCGCGCGGATCGGCCAGCAGCGCATGCAGCGCGGCCAGGCGTTCGCCCAGCACCGCGTCGGCATCCAGCTCCAGCTCGGCCGCGAACTCGCGGTGACGCTGTTCCAGCGCCGCGACGCGCGGCGCGGCGTCGCCTTCGCCATTGGCGATCGCGGTCAGCTCATTGGTGACACCCGAAAGCGCCGATACCACCACCAGCACCCTCGAAGCACTGTCCTCGGCGCGTTTTTTCGCCAGTTTCCCAATCGTGTCCCAGCGATGACGACGCGACACCGAAGTGCCGCCGAACTTGAGGACGATCCAGCGATCGGTAGAAAAGGAAGCTGACATTGATGTTTAGAAGGTAGCGGCAAGGGAGGGGGGAAGCGCGCCGCCGGGGAACCCGGACGGAACCTCGGATTCTAACGCCATTGCGCCGCCCCTTGCCTGCCCACCCCGCTCGCACCAGGAGCAGTCGCCCCGGCCGTCGATTGCTAAGCTGTCGGCCCTTCTCCAGGCCTCCTAGCGATGAGCGAACGCCGTTTCCTGCAACTGGATGTGTTCTCCGCCCATGCCGGCAGCGGCAACCCCCTGGCCGTGGTACTCGATGCCGAGGGCCTGGATGACGCCGCGATGCAGGCGATCGCCCGCTGGACCAAGCTCCCGGAGACCACCTTCGTATTCCCGGCGCAGCTGCCGGGTACCAGCTATCGCCTGCGCATGTTCTCGCCGCACAAGGAGGTTCCATTCGCCGGCCACCCCAGCGTCGGCAC
>JAATFS010000450.1 GCA_015655035.1 Lysobacterales bacterium
GCCTCGAAGTCGGTGTCCATCTCGAACTGGCGCTCGGCACCCAGGCAGATCCGCGCCATCGCCTCGATCGCCTTGACCGGGTAGGCGCCGGCGGCGGTTTCGGCCGACAGCATCACCGCATCGGTGCCGTCGATCACGGCGTTGGCCACGTCCAGCACCTCGGCACGGGTGGGGATCGGGCTTTCCACCATCGATTGCAGCATCTGCGTAGCGGTGATGACGACCTTGTTCTGCGCCAGCGACTCCTTGATGATCTTCTTCTGCAAGCCTGGCAGCTCGGCGTCGCCGATCTCCACGCCCAGGTCGCCACGGGCCACCATCACCACGTCGCTGGCTGCGACGATCTCCTGCAGGTTCTCGATCGCCTCGGTACGCTCGATCTTGGATACCAGCGCGGCATTGCAGCCATGCTGCTGGGCGATGCGGCGCGCCTCGTTCATGTCCTCGGCGTTACGGCAGAACGACACCGCAATGAAATCCACGCCAATCTTGGCGACGATCCCGATCAGTTCCTTGTCGCGCTCTGTCAGCGCGCCCAGCGACAGCCCACCGCCCTGCTTGTTCAACCCCTTGCGGTCGGACAGCACGCCGTCGTTGAGCACGCTGCAGACGATGCGCTCGCCCTGCACCTCGATCACCTGCAACTGCAACAGGCCATCGTCGAGCAGCAGCACATCGTCGGCGTGGACGTCGTCAGGCAGGCCCAGGTAACTGACGCCCACCTGGGTCTCGTCGCCTGCCGGGGCGTTGGCATCGGCCACCAGGTCGAAACGTGCACCGGCCTTCAACGCGACCTTGCCACTGGCGAAACGTTCGATGCGGATCTTCGGCCCCGGCAGATCGGCCAGGATGCCGACCTCGGCGCCCACCCGCGCGGCGGCGGCGCGTACCTCGGCGGCACGCTTGGCCTGACCGGAAGGATCGCCATGACTGAAATTCAACCGCACCACGTTCACACCGGCGCGGAACAGCGCATCCAGAATGCCAGGGGGGTCGGTGGCCGGCCCGAGAGTGGCAAGGATCTTGGTGCGGCGCTGGCGTTCGGTCATAACGGACTCCCCTGGGAAGACGCAAAAATTAACACAGCCATTACGGGCTAAGGAGGGCATGGCGACATAGACTTTCGCCTATGTCGCGCATGTCTTGCGGACAGTTCAGGACAGTCCATTGTCCCGCCGACGACTCATGCGCTGTCTCGCATCGTGCCCTCGCGCACACGCCGCGCCGCCGCCTCAGCCGTCGATCAACGCCGGCAGTTGCGCCGGCTCGGTGGCCTGCACGGTGGCACCGGCCTGGCGCAGCTCGGCCTCCTCGCCAAAGCCCCACAGCACGCCGATGCTGCGCATGGCGTGGTGGTTGGCGCCCTCGATGTCCATCCGCCGGTCACCGATCATCACGCACTCCGAGGCGGTCACCGACAGACGGCGCAAGGCCTCGCTGATCAGGTCGGGCTTGAACCGGCGCAGGCCATCATCGCTGGCGCCGACGACGTCCTCGAAGCACGCCCCGAACGACAGGTGCTCGGCGATCCGGCGCGCGAAGCGCTCGTTCTTCGAGGTCACCACCGCCAGCCGATGCCCCGCCGCATGCAGCGCCGTCACCACCTGCGCGATGCCGTCGAACACGCTGTGCTCAATCCAGCCCACGCTGTCGTAGCGGCTGCGATACACCGCCAGCGCTTGCTCGACCATCGCCGGGTCGCCATCGAACTGCAGGCTGAAGCTGTCGCGCAACGGCGGCCCGATCCAGCTGCGCAGCGTATCGGCCGACGGCAGCGGCTGACCCAGTTGGTTGAAGGTGTGGACGATGCTGCCGACGATCCCGGGCTCGGAATCGATCAGCGTGCCGTCCATGTCGAAGAAGATCGTTCGCACTGGCTCAAGAGTTCCCATGTGTCCTTCCCCTTTCGGAAGAAGGTGGCCCCGAAGGGGCGAAAGAGGCGCAGTGACATCCGCGATATCGACTCGCCAGCTTAGCCACGCTTACCCTGGTCGCTCTCCCGGCGGAAGAGCGACCTCAGGCTTTCAAAGTTCAGCCGCGCGCTTCCAGCGCCGCGACCGCCGGCAAGGTCTTGCCTTCCAGGAATTCCAGGAATGCGCCACCGCCAGTGGAGATGTAGCCGATCTTGTCGGCGATGCCGTACTTGTCCACCGCCGCCAGCGTGTCGCCGCCGCCGGCAATGGAGAATGCCGGCGATTCGGCAATGGCGTGCGCCAGCGTCTCGGTGCCCTTGCTGAACGCGGTGAACTCGAACACACCGACCGGGCCGTTCCAGACCACGGTGCCGGCCTTGGCAATCAGCGCCGCGTAGGCAGCGGCTGTCTGCGGGCCGATGTCCAGAATCAGGTCGTCCTCCGCCACCGCATCCACCGCCTTCACCGTGGCCTCGGCCTCGGGCAGGAACTGCTTGGCCACCACCACGTCGGTCGGCAACGGGATCGCGGCGCCACGCGCCTTGGCATCGGCGACGATCTTGTTTGCCGTGGCGATCAGGTCCGGTTCGCACAGCGATTTGCCGACGCTGTAGCCGGCCGCAGCGATGAAGGTATTGGCGATGCCGCCACCGACGATCAACTGGTCGACCTTGTTCACCAGGTTGGCCAGCAGTTCCAGCTTGGTGGAGACCTTGCTACCGGCCACGATCGCCAGCAGCGGCTTGGCCGGCGTATGCAGCGCCTTGGCCAGCGCGTCCAGCTCGGCCATCAACAGCGGGCCACCCGCGGCAACCGGAGCGAACTTGATCACGCCATGGGTCGAGGCCTGGGCGCGGTGCGCGGTGCCGAATGCATCCATCACGAACACATCGCAAAGCGCGGCGTACTTCCTGGCCAGCGCTTCGTCGTCCTTGCCCTCGCCCACATTCATGCGGACGTTTTCCAGCAACACCAACTGGCCGGGCTGCACCTGCACACCGTCGACCCAATCGCGCAGCAGCGGCACCGGGGTCTTCAGCAACTCGGACAAGCGCTTGGCGACCGGCGCCAGCGAATCCTCTTCCGTCCAGGCGCCTTCCTTCGGCCGTCCCAGATGCGAGGTGACCATGACTGCCGCGCCTTGCGCCAGCGCGGCCTTCAGCGTCGGAATCGACGCCAGGATGCGTTGTTCGGAAGTGATGTTGCCGTTATCGATCGGCACATTCAGATCCTGGCGAATCAGCACACGCTTGCCAGAAAGATCAAGGTCGGTCATGCGAACAATGGACATGCGGTTTCCAGTGGCGGAGACAGACCCCCATTGTCCGGGGTTAGCGCGAACGCAGCAAACCGCCCCCGACAGGCGCGCACTGCAGCCCGATGACAAAAGTTCGTACGAAGTGAGTCCGGGCGCCGTTCCGGAACCCATTCCCTGATCGCGAC
>JAATFS010000369.1 GCA_015655035.1 Lysobacterales bacterium
CAACGAGAGCGACCAGACCGGCAGCTCGCCCAACGGCCAATATCTCAACCTGCGTGGGCTGGGGCCGGGTTACCAACTGATCCTGCTCAACGGCAAGCGCATGGCCGACTATCCGCAGTCCTACGGCGCCAATGGCACCGCAGTGAGCCTGGGCAGCATCCCGGCGGCGGCGGTGGAACGGATCGAGGTGATGAGCGGCGGTGCATCGGCGATCTACGGCTCCGACGCGGTGGCGGGCGTGGTCAACATCATCACCAAGAGCGATTTCAATGGCGATACCGTGCGGCTGCGCGGGGGTACCAGCACCCGTGGCGGCGGCAGTACCGGCCAGTTGCAGTGGAGCGGCGGGCGTACCGGCGATCGCTGGAGCCTGACCTACGCCTTCGAACGCATGGACCGCGCGGCCATCGTCGCCAGCCAACGCGACTTCATGGACTCCTACTACGACCATCCGGGCAATCGCGCCGATCCGTCCAGCCACAATGCGTCGATCTCGGGCGTCTATCTGCGGCAAGGCAATACCTATCTATGGCCGAGTGCCAGCGGCCTGTCCAGCTCGGCCGATGCGCTGGCCGACGCCTGCGCCGCGACCAACCCGGACTTCACCCCGTACAAGACCAGCGATAGCCTTGCCGCCGCCAATCGCTGCGGTGCGTTCGGCTACTACGCCGGCCGCTCGGTGCAGAACGGCTATGGCAAGACCTCCGCCTACCTGTCCGGCACCTTCGATTTCAGCGACGATGTACAGGGCTACGCGCAGTTGCTGGCCAATCGCTCCAAGGACGAGAGCTCCAGCCAGACGCACTATTACATTGGCGAAGGCGCTTTCACCGTCTACGACCCGGCGCTTGGCCTGGTGACTGCGCAGCGCATCTTCCAGCCCTCGGAAGTCGGCGGTATCAAGAACATCGAGTACGAAGAAAAGTCCTGGAACGTCAACGCTGGCGTGCGCGGGAAAGTGCTGGACGGGCGTTTCGACTGGGATGCCAGCGTGTCGCTATCGCGCTATGACATCACCACCCATCGCCCGCGTTTTCTGACCAATGCCGTGCGCGATTACTACATGGGCCCGATCCAGGGCCATACCGCCGACGGCATAGAGATCCGCCAGTTCCACAGCGACCTGCTGTTTGCACCCGGCAGCGCGGCGCTGTATCAGCAGCTGACTACCGACGTGGTCAGCCGCGGCGAATCCAGTGCCGACCAGGCCCAGTTCGTGTTCAGTGGCGACCTGTTCGAGTTGCCGGCCGGCACCGTGCAGATCGCCGCCGTGCTGGAGGCCGCGCGGCAGAAATACGACCTGGACCCGGATCCGCGCACCACCGTCGACTACACCGGCAACGACCAGATCTACAACCTGACCCAAACCCCCGGTGGTGGTCCGCGCGACCGTTACGCCGCTGGGCTCGAGGTGCGCGTGCCGATCTTCAGCCG
This sequence comes from Lysobacterales bacterium, assembly GCA_015655035.1. Lineage (GTDB taxonomy): Bacteria > Pseudomonadota > Gammaproteobacteria > Xanthomonadales > Xanthomonadaceae > JAATFS01. The sequence continues at coordinate 1,435 of JAATFS010000369.1, forward strand.
CCTCAGCGCCACCCTGGCCGGTCGCTACGACAAATACGACGACATCACGGCGGTGGACGCCGCCGCCACCTGGCAGGCCGGGCTGGAATGGCGGCCGTTCGACAACCTGCTGCTGCGCGGCAGCCATGCCACCAGCTTCCGTGCGCCGGACCTGCTGTGGATCTATGCCGGCACCAGCGCCAACAATCCCACCGTCACCGACGAGTACCTGTGCCGGCGTGCCGGGCTGGACCCGCTGTCCGATGCCTGTTCGGCGGCCTACGAGTACCAGACCTTTTCCACCCAGTCGTCCAATCCTTCGCTGGAAGAGGAGAAGGGCAAATCGACCACGTTCGGCTTGGTGTGGGACATCCTGCCGACCCTGTCGTTGAGCGCGGACTATTACCGCATCGAGCTGGAAGGCCGGGTGGAATCGATCGCCAGCGAAACCCTGCTGGAGAACAACGCCAACTGCCTGCTGGGCATCGATCGCGCAGGCAACAGGGTGGATGCCAGCGCGGCGACGTGCCAGTTCTACATCGACTCGGTCACCCGCAGTCCCGGCACCGAGCTGACCGAGGAAGGTCAGATCACCGCGTTCGAGACCTTCCCGATCAACCAGTCGCTGATGCGCACCGATGGCATCGACGCCAACCTGCGCTACAGCCTCGATGCCGGCCAGTGGGGCACGTTCGGGCTGCAAGTCGGCTATACCCACGTGTTGAAGATGGAAGTGGCGCAGTTCGCCGATGCCAAGCCGGTGGATGTGATGAACGATGTCGACTACCTGGCGTTCCGCACCCGCACTAACTGGCGCGCAAGTTGGAACATCGGTGCATGGTCGACCAGCCTGTACGGCTATCGCTATGGTTCGCGCCCCAACTACGCCGAAACCGGACGTGTGGCCCCGTACGTGATCTGGAACGCGGACCTCGCCAAGCAGATTACCGACAAGGCCACCTTGGGATTCAGCGTGCTCAACGTCTTCGACAAGATCCATCCTCGCGACGACAGCTACACGGCATGGCCGTATTTCCCCCGGGTCTACAGCGCGATCGGGCGGCAGGTGTATGCCAACTTCACCTACAACTTCTAGCGACCATGGGCACACCGAAGAACACCATGGGTGAATGCCGCCCTCGAGGGCTACGCCGGTTCACATGGGCGATGCGGCTTGCATGCGGGGCGGTGCTTGCTCCGATGTTCGCGACCGCTGCGACGGCGGCGGCCGTAGCACCGTCCGAGCAGACTGAACTGGATCGCCTGTTCGACCAGGCGATGGCGCGCTACCAGCTGCCCGGACTGGCGGTAGGCGTGATCGAGGATGGCCAGGTGGTGTACAAGCGTACCGCAGGCACGCTGCGCGTAGGCAGCGGCGCGCCGGTCGATGCGGATACCTTGTTCAAGATCGCGTCCAACACCAAGGCGATGACCACCGCACTGCTGGCGCGATTGGTCGATGCCGGCAAGCTGCAATGGACCGACCCGGTTACCCGCCACCTGCCGCAGTTCCGCATGTACGACCCCTGGGTAACGCGCAATATCCAGGTGCGTGACCTGCTGATCCACAACAGCGGCCTGGGGCTGGGCGCGGGCGACCTGATGCTGTGGCCGGAGCCGAACGGATTCAGCCGCGACGACATCATCGCCGGGCTGGCGCAGCTCAAGCCCACCCACAGCTTTCGCTCGCACTACGCCTACGACAACCTGCTGTACGTGGTGGCTGGCGAGGTCGCGGCGCGGGTGGGTGCAAAACCCTACGAGCAGTTGCTGCGCGAAGAAGTGTTCGCGCCACTGGGCATGCGCGGTTGCCAGGTGGGCGCATGGCAGCGCGACGTCGTCGGCAACGTCGCCCAGCCGCATATGCGAAAGGATGGCCGCAACGTGGCCATGCGCGGCGACGCGGCGGAGATCCCGGATTCGCCGTCGATGGCTGCCGGGGGCATTCGCTGCGGCTTGAACGACATGCTGCGGTGGATGCGCGCCTGGCTGGTTCCCGCAGCGGATGGATCGCCCTGGTTGTCTTCGGCGCAGCGCCAGGCGCTATGGACGTTGCACACGCCGATGCCGATCAGCGCGCAGATGCGCGACTGGGACGGCACCCACGTGTATGGCTACGGCTATGGGTGGCGGATCTCCGATGTCGATGGGCAGTGGAAGGTGGCGCACACCGGCACCTTGACCGGCATGTATTCGTCGCTGGTATTGCTGCCGGATCACCGCAGCGGCTTCGTGATCCTCAGCAACGGCGAGGGCGAAGACATGCGCACCACGCTTGGCGAAGCCTTGATCAAGCGCTTCACCCGCCCGCGCCAACGCGGGCTGGACGTGGATCATTACGCGGCATTGCTTGCGCAGCAGCGTGCGGCGATGCCGGGAGGCGGTCCCGCTGCCGCACCGGACACCTCCGCGCGGCGTCCGGTCGCGGCCGCCGATGCACGCACGCGCCAGGGAATATGGCGCGATCCGTGGTTCGGCGAGGTCGCGCTGTGCCCTGGCGATGGGGAGTTGCGCTTCAGCGCGGCCAGGTCGCCCGCGCTGGCAGGGCGGGTGATGCAGGTCGGTGGCCGCTGGCTGGTGGACTGGGACGATGCCAGTGTCGAGGCCGAGCCCTGGCTGGACTTCCCCGGCGACGGTCGTGCGATGACGCTGGCCCAGGTCGATCCGCAGGCCGACTTCAGCTACGACTACGCAGACCTGGATTTTGCCTGGACACGACCGTGCGCGTCGCCGATGCTGCAATGAATCCTGGAGGCGTGGCCAGGCATCCCGTCCTGCAAGACCTTGCCGGAAGTGCCGGCACCGACGTTCCGCATACAGGTGGCCCAACCTTTGTTTTCGCATCCTGCCCGACTCGCATGAAAAACCCCTTGTTTCGCCGCTTCGATCCGCGCCTGCCGATGCTGTTGCTGTCGGCCGTGCTGCTGGCGGCCTGTGCACACGCGCCGCAGCGCAATCCATTGGCCGAATGGGTGCCGTCACCAAATCAGGACCTGCGCCGTCCGGTGCTGATCGTGATCCACTTCACCGACCAGGAATCGGTGCAGCAAAGCCTGGACACGCTGCGCTCGCACAACAGCAAGGGCAAGGTCAGCGCGCACTACCTGATTGGCCGCGACGGCAAGCGCTACCAACTGGTCAGCGACGAGCGCCGCGCCTGGCACGGCGGCGCGGGGCGCTGGGGCAGCATTACCGACATCAATTCCGCCTCGATCGGCATCGAGCTGGACAACGACGGCGAGCAACCGTTCGATCCGGCACAGATCGACAGCTTGCTGGTACTGCTCGACGACCTGTGCACGCGCCTGCGCATCCCACGCACGCAGGTGGTCGGGCACGAGGACTTCGCGCCGACGCGCAAGGTCGATCCGGGCCCGCTGTTCCCCTGGAAGCGGCTGGCCGACGCCGGCTTCGGGCGCTGGCCGTCTGCTGATGCGGCGCCAGCCCCGCCTGGTTTCGACGCGTGGCTGGCGTTGGCCGCGATCGGCTATCCGCTCGACGACCGCACCGCCACGCTGCGCGCGTTCCACCACCACTATCGCGGTAGCGATGCCACCGAGTTGGACGCGGAGGATCTGCGCATCCTGCATGCGTTGACGCAGCCGCCGGCCCGGCCATAGCACTGCGTGCTCGCCGCCGTTGCTGCGGCGTCGCGTTTCCCGAGGTGTCCTCACCGCCACGGCGCGACAGGCCTTATGCTCGAGCTCGGATCATCGGGGGGGCGGGCATGCACACAACAACGGGTGGGACTGGCCAGGCCTGGCGTGAATCGGACAATGCGCGTCGTCGTTGCGTGTGCCTGGCCGGGGTGCTGCTGTTGAGCATCAGTGTCGCTACCGCTGCCGCGCCCAAGGTGTCGGTGGCCACTACGCCTGCGCAGGCCGGGTTGGTCGATATCCAGACGCTGGTGCCCGACATCGCGCTGGACATCCGTTACGCCGGCCACGACAACTTCACCGGGCGGCCGGTTCCTGGCTACGAAGCGCCCAAGTGCTATCTATTGGCTGCAGTGGCGCAGGCGCTGGCGCGCGTGCAGCAAGCAATGCACGCCGAGGGCTACCGCCTGCAACTATTCGATTGCTATCGGCCGGTGCGTTCGGTGCAGGCATTCGTGGCGTGGGCCGCAGACCTGGACGACCAGGTGGCTAAAAACCGCTATTACCCGCACCTTGACAAGCGCGTGCTGCTGGGCGATTACATCGCCGAGACCTCCGGTCACAGCCGCGGCGCCACCGTCGACCTGACCCTGCTGGATTGCCGGATCGGTCGCTGCGAACCGCTGGACATGGGAACCGGTTTCGACTTCTTCGATCCGTCCGCACATACCGATGCACGCCGGATCAGCGTCGCCCAACGCGCCCATCGTCAGCGCCTGCTCAAGGCGATGGCGGAGCAGGGCTTCGTCAATTATCCGCTGGAATGGTGGCATTACACGTTCCAGCCCGAACCCACGCCAGACACGGCCTACGACGTGCCGGTACGCGGAGAATCATCATGACCGAGCTGCAATCGTTTGCCGATATCGCCTGCCCCTACTGCGGCGAGTGGACCAGCCTGGCGCTGGATTCCTCCGCCGGTGCCCAGCAATACATAGAGGACTGCCAGGTATGTTGCCGGCCGATGCAGGTCAGCGTCGATTGGGATGAGGCGGGCGACGTCCAACTACACGTTCGTGCCGAGGACGATGCCTGAAACCCGGCTCGGCACCCGTGCAGGCCCTACACTGATGCAGCCCCAGTTCGGGGTTACGGATCGCTACGATGAATCTGCCGCTGCATTTTGGCCTGCTGGGTACGCTGGAAGCCGGCTTGATCGCCTTGCTGGTCGGGCTGTTGGTGTTTTTCCTGTGGGAGCGCATGGGACGCATGTTCGAGATGACGCATGGCCAGGTACTCGGCTGGGCCTGGTTGATCGCGACCGTGATAGGGGCCGGCTACGACACCTGGAACCTGGTGTACACCAGTGTGGTGCGGTTGGAGTCGCCGCTATACGCCAAGCTCGCATTGGCGCGTATCCACGACCCGAATGAACTCGGCTCGCGGGTGGTGATGGAATTGGCCGGTGCGTTTGCCGGTACCGCACTGGGCTGGTATCTGTTCAGTCGACGATCAGATAAAAACGGGGCTGCCGTTAGCTGAATATCGCCAGGTGAATGCGTAGCTGTTCACAATTTCGCCGACGTTGAATGTGTGCCTTCCATTTGCTTCACATGGAGCTAACTTGGGCCTAGCGGCAACCGCGCCGGCAATGGTTAAAAGCACGTTTCGGCGGCGGTCGCGGAGCAATGTCGGTTCATTCGCGTCGGGTACGGTTGGGCCATGTGCGGTGTCACCGCGCATTCCCAACACCGTAAGGAGAGTCCTGACCATGAAAACCCGGAATCGCATCTCGCTGATCGCCGCCACCACCGCTCTTGTCGCCGCGCTGGCGCTGCCGGCGATGGCGCAACAGCAGGCACCGGCAGCCTCTGCGGCTGCACAGTCCGGCGGCGCAGCCACCTCGGCGCAATCGGCCCAACCCGCGCAGTCGGCGCAGTCCGGCGGCGGCCAGACCTGGGCAAGCGTCGATACCGATAGCGATGGCGCCATCAGCAAGCAGGAAGCACAAGTCAATGCAGGCCTTGCCCAGGTCTTCGACCAGGCCGACGGCAATACCGATGGCAAGCTGACCACCGACGAATACAAGGCATTCGTGACCAAGCAGCAGAGCGGCGCCGCGGGCGCACCGCCAGCGCAGGGCAAGTAACCGGCGCGGCAAGTTCCGCCCGGAATGCATGAGGCGTGGAGCAGGGTGGGAGTGGCGCAAGCCACTCCCACTTTTTTTTTCAGGCGTGCGAGGCGTAGCGTCGCGATGGAGTCCGGTTGCTAGAATCGGGAGATGAATTCCATTCGACAACGCGACGGCCACGCGATCACCCTGGTCGGTTTCGACGGCGACGATACGCTGTGGAAGAGCGAGGAGTATTACCGCAACGCCGAACAGGATTTCGAGACGATCCTAGGCCATTACATCGACCTGCGCGCAGCGGGCATGTTGCAACACCTGTTGGCGGTCGAGCGCCGCAACCTGCAGGTGTTCGGCTATGGCGCCAAGGGCATGACGCTGTCGATGATCGAAGCGGCAATCGAACTCACCGATGCGCGCATCAGCGCCCACGACATCCAGCGCATCGTCGAAATCGGGCGTGCCACCTTGCAGCATCCGGTCGAGGTGATCGCCGGCGTACGCGAGGCAGTGGCGGCGGTCGCCGCCGATTACGAGGTGGTGCTGATCACCAAGGGCGATCTGTTCCACCAGGAACAGAAGATCGAAAGCTCCGGCCTGTCGGACCTGTTCCCGCGCATCGAGGTGGTGTCGGAAAAGGATCCGCAGACCTATGCCCGGGTACTGGCCGAATTCGACCTGCCGCCGTCGCGTTTCGTGATGATCGGCAATTCGCTGCGCTCGGATGTCGAGCCGGTGCTGACGATCGGCGGCTGGGGCATCTATACCCCTTATGCGGTCACCTGGGCGCATGAGCAGGAACACGGGGTGGCGGACGATGAGCCGCGCATGCGCGAGGTGGCCGATGCCGCCGGATGGGCCGCGGCGGTGCAGGCACTGGACGCGATCGCCGCTCGGCAAAACCCGGGTTGAGCTACCTATCGCCCTGGCGCGGCAGGACCCGCGCGCTAGCGCAGGTTTTGCAGCGGTGTCCACGCATGCGGCATCATCGCCCCATGCACGCTTGCCGTCTCCCCGCCATCGCTCGATTGCCGCTGTTGCTGGCCTTGCTGGCGCCCCTGCTGGGCCTGGCGCAGGC
>JAATFS010000145.1 GCA_015655035.1 Lysobacterales bacterium
CTGAGCGCGCTGCTGTGGTTCGGTGCGCGCTGAGCCGCTTCCAGCCGCGCCATCCCAGCAATACCCCCAATACCGCTGCATACAGCGCCGGTTCGCGGATGTCCGATTTCACCAGCCACCAGAAATGCAGCACCGCCAGTATGCTGATCGCATAGATCAGCGTGTGCAGGCGGCCCCAGTTGCGTTTCAGTCGGCGCATCCAGCCCTGGGTGGAGGTGATCGCCAGGGGCAACAGCAACAGCCAAGCTGCGAAACCGACGGTGATGTAGGGGCGTTTCACGATCTCCTCGAACAGCTGTGTCCAGTAGCCGCGCAAGTCCAGCGTGAGGTAAGTGGCCAGGTGCAGGCTCGCATAGAAGAACGCATACAGCCCGAGCATGCGCCGGAATCGGATCAGCACCGGCTGCCCGAGCAGTTGGCGCAACGGCGTGAGCGCCAGCGTCAACAGCAGCAAGCGTAGCGCCCACAGGCCAGTGCGGTGCTCGATCTCGGCCACCGGATCGGCGCCGAGCGCGTCGCTGCCGGTTTGCCATACCTGCCAGAACTGCCAGGCCAGCCAGAGCGCCGGTGCCAGGGCCAGCGCGTGGACGAGGATCTTGGCGGCGAGAAGACGCGGGGATACGGAAGGCATGCGGATCGAAGTCCCTGGAGGAGCATGGCGTGCGGTAGAGCGGGCCGTCGCCGGTAGCGCCGCTTCGCCGCTGAGACGTTCCTGCAAACGTTGCGCTCTACGACGAGGGCGAGAAGGCAGGCGTCAGAACCACTTTTTCAGATCCATGCCCGCATACATCGACGCCACTTGCTCGGCGTAGCCATTGAAGGGGCGGGTGGGAATCCGTTCGGCGAACAGTTTGCTGGCGGTGCCGGCGATGCGACGCTCGGTCTTCTGGCTCCAGCGCGGATGGTCCACCGCCGGGTTCACATTGGAGAAAAAGCCATACTCGGAAGGCTGCAGCTCGTGCCAGGACGTTTCGGGCATTTTTTCGACAAAACGGATCTGCACGATCGACTTGATGCTCTTGAACCCGTATTTCCAGGGCACCAGCAGCCGCAAGGGGGCACCGTTCTGCTGCGGCAACGGCTTTCCGTACAGTCCGGTGGCCAGCAGCGTCAGCGGATGCATCGCCTCGTCGATGCGCAGGCCTTCCTTGTAAGGCCAGTCGATGGAGCGATAGCCGATGCCGGGCATCTGCTGCGGATCGGCCAGGGTGACGAAGGCCACGTACCTGGCCTTTGACGTAGGCGCAAAGCGCTTGAGTACCGGGCCCAGCGGCACCCCCGTCCACGGAATCACCATCGACCAGCCTTCCACGCAGCGCAGCCGGTAGATGCGTTCCTCGGCGGGGTGGCCTTTCAACAGCTCGTCCAGCGACAGCGTGCCGGGTTTTTCGCATTCGCCGCCGACCGCTACCGACCAAGGTCGGGTGCGCAAGGTCTTGGCGGCGTTGGAGGGATCGGTCTTTCCGGTGCCGAATTCGTAGAAATTGTTGTAGTGGGTGACGTCGGTGTAGCGGGTCAGCGCCTCGGCGGTGCGCAACCCGCTGCGAGCCTGCTCGGACGTTAGCGCCGTCTTCGGCGGCGGGGGCGGTTCGGCCTCGGCACAGCCGGCCAGGCCCAGCGCCGGACTCAGCGCCAGCGTTTGCAGCAGCCGTCGGCGGTCGCGATAGACCTGTTCGTCGGTAATCTCGTGGGCGGGGACGCGTAGGGCATCGCGCAGAGACATCGCAGGCTCCAGAGCAGTGGGCTGCCACCTGTGAGTGGCGGCGGGCGGCAAAAGTTCAAACGTGCCCGCGCAGTCCACCACAATCGGCGTGCAATCGGCGAAAAGATGCAGTTGCAACTTTTTTGTCCGCAGCCAACACGGTTGCGCTGCGGCATACTAGGCAGCTTGCTCTCAAGGTGTGCCATGACACGCGCGTTCAACTTCAGTGCCGGCCCTGCGACCCTGCCGGAATCGGTCCTGCGCCAGGCGCAGGCGGAAATGTTGGAATGGAACGGCGTTGGCGCGTCGATCGTCGAAATCAGTCATCGCAGCGCCGATTTCATCGCGGTGGCAGCTGCGGCGGAGGCCGATCTGCGCCGCTTGCTGTCGATTCCCGACGACTATGCCGTGCTGTTCATGTCCGGCGGCGCCACCACTCAGCAGGCCTTGCTGGCGTTGAATTTCGCCGCGCCCGGGCAGAAGGCCGACTATGTGCTGACCGGTCATTGGGGCAAGACCGCGATCAAACAGGCCAAGACCTACGTCGATGTACAGATCGCCGCCAGCGGCGAGGCCGGCGGATTCCGCGATATCCCCGCGCGTGACAGCTGGCAGCTGTCCGCCGATGCCGCCTATGTGCATATCACCGCCAACGAGACCATCCATGGGGTGGAGTTCGGCGATGTACCGGACGTGGGGCAGGTCCCGCTGTTCGCCGATTTCAGCTCGTCGATCGCCTCGGAGCCGATCGATGTGTCCCGCTACGGACTGATCTATGCCGGTGCGCAGAAGAACCTGGGGCCGGTTGGATTGTCCGTGGTGATCGTGCGCCGCGAACTGCTCGAGCGCAGCGGCCAGCCACGTGCCGATATCTTTACCTATGCCTCGCATGCCGCGCGCGATTCGATGCTCAATACCCCGCCGACCTGGAACTGGTACCTGCTCGGGCTGACCGTGAAATGGATGCTGGAGCAAGGTGGCGTCGAGGAATTCGCCCGTCGCAATGCGGCCAAGGCTGGCCTGGTCTATGGTGCCATCGACGGCTCCGGCGGCTATTACCGCAACCAAGTCGCCCCGGCGGCGCGTTCGCGGATGAACATCCCGTTCTTCCTGCCGGACGAGCGCCTGGATGCGTTGTTCGTGAGCGAGTCCAAGGCCGCCGGCCTGCTGGCGCTGAAAGGCCACAAGGCCGTTGGCGGTATCCGCGCCTCGCTGTACAACGCGATGCCGGTGGCCGGCGCCGGGGCGTTGGTCGCGTTCATGCATGATTTCCAGCAGCGTCACGGCTGAGTCTCCCCTGTAGTCGCGGTTCCAGATGGCCCAGGGCCATCGGCCGCCGCCGGTACCGCCCGGCAAGTGAATTGGAACATCAAGGAATTACCGCCCATGGCCGCAAAGCCCAAGAAACCCACCCCCGCGAAGGCGGCGCCGGCCAAGGCCGGCAAGACGCCGGCAACGCCGGTCGCCGTCCCCGTACTGGCCGATGTCCGCGCCAAGATCGACGAGATCGATCGCGGCATCCAGGCATTGATCGCCGAGCGTGCGAACTTCGCCCACCAGGTCGGCAAGGCCAAGGGCAAGCTCGCCGCCGCAGTGGACTATTACCGGCCCGAGCGCGAGGCGCAGGTGCTGCGCATGGTGGTGGACCGAAACGAAGGCCCGCTCAGCGATCAGGTACTGGTGCACGTGTTCCGCGAGATCATGTCCGCCTGCCTGGCGCAGCAGGAACCGTTGAAGATCGGCTACCTGGGGCCGGAAGGCACCTTCAGCCAGCAGGCCGTGCTCAAGCACTTCGGCCGCTCGGCGGTAGGGATGCCGATGGCGACCATCGAAGAAGTCTTCCAGGAAGTGGAAGCGGGCAACGCCGATTTCGGCGTGGTCCCGGTCGAGAATTCGGGGCAGGGCACCATCCAGGTCACGCTGGACATGTTCCTGACCTCCAATCTGAAGATCTGCGGCGAAGTGGAACTGCGGGTGCACCAGTACCTGTTGTCGCGCAGTGGCCGCATCGAGGACATCGAACGTATCTACGGCCATCCGCAGTCGTTCGCACAGACCGCTGGCTGGCTGCGCGCGAACCTGCCCAAGGTCGACAAGATTCCGGTTTCCAGTAACGCCGAGGGCGCGCGTCGCGCGCGCAACGCCGAGGATGCGGCCGCGATCGGCGGAGAGAGCGCCGCGCATGTGTATGGCCTGAAGAAGGTCATCATGAAATCGATCGAGGACGACGACGACAACACCACTCGTTTCCTGGTGATCGGCCGCCAGATCTTCCCGCCGTCCGGACACGACCGTACCTCCGTACTGGTGAACATCCACGACAAGCCGGGCGCGCTGTTCGACGTGCTCAGCCCGTTTGCGCGACACGGCATCAGCATGAACCGGATCGAATCGCGGCCATCGCACCAGGCCAAGTGGGAGTACGGGTTCTTCATCGACCTGGCCGGGCACATCGACGACGAGGCGATGCAACTGGCGATGGCGGAGCTGAAGGCGCACTCGGCCCAGATCAAGGTGCTCGGCTCCTATCCGGTGGCCATCCCCTGATGCGCACGGCGGCGCATGCGCCGCTCGCACTAGCCTTCACGCACCGGCCCTGGCGCCGGTGCCGCAACACGGAACAGACCTGATGAGCAGTTCGCAGCACTGGATCGCCCGCACGGGCAGCGCCTTGCAGGGCACCTTGGACATTCCCGGCGACAAGTCGGTTTCGCACCGCGCGGTGATGTTCGCCGCCCTGGCCGATGGCACCTCGCATATCGACGGCTTCCTCGAAGGCGAGGACACCCGCGCCACCGCTGCGATCTTCGCCCAGTTGGGCGTGCGCATCGAAACGCCTTCGGCGTCGCGGCGCATCGTCCATGGCGTCGGCGTGGACGGATTGCGCGCACCGCATGCCGAGCTGGATTGCGGCAATGCCGGCACCGGCATGCGCCTGCTGTCCGGCCTGCTGGCGGCGCAGCCGTTCGACAGCGTGCTGGTGGGCGATGAATCGCTATCCAAGCGGCCGATGCGCCGAGTGACCGATCCGCTGGGACAGATGGGCGCACGCATCGACACGCAGGCCGACGGTACGCCGCCGCTGCGCGTGCACGGCGGGCAGTCCCTGCACGGCATCGAATACGCCTCGCCTGTGGCCAGCGCACAGGTCAAGTCCGCCGTGTTGCTGGCCGGCCTCTACGCCGCCGGCGAAACCTGCGTGCGCGAACCGCATCCTACCCGCGACTACACCGAGCGCATGCTGTCCGCGTTCGGCGTGGAGATCGAGTTTTCACCGGGGTATGCCCGTCTGCGCGGCGGCCAGCGCCTGCGCGCCACCGATATCGCGGTGCCGGCCGACTTCTCCTCGGCGGCGTTCTTCATTGTGGCTGCCAGCATCATCCCCGGCTCGGAGGTGCATCTGCGTGCAGTCGGGCTGAACCCGCGCCGCACCGGGTTGCTGGCGGCGCTGCGGCTGATGGGCGCCGATATCGTCGAGCAGAACCGGCGCGAGCACGGTGGCGAGCCGGTCGCGGACCTGCATGTGCGCTACGCACGCCTGCGTGGAGCGCGGATCCCGGAAGACCTGGTGCCGGACATGATCGATGAATTCCCGGCGCTGTTCGTCGCCGCCGCAGCGGCCGAA
>JAATFS010000447.1 GCA_015655035.1 Lysobacterales bacterium
ACTGTTAATCAGGGGGTCGTTGGTTCGAGTCCAACTTCGGGCGCCAAACACTGCAAGGGCTGCGAGAAATCGCAGCCCTTTGCTTTTCAGGCAGAGGTCGAACGCTCGATCTCACATGGCTGCGTCTGGCGCATCCTGGTCGCGCGAATACGGCCTACGTTGTTCACCACCACTTCGCCGAGCAGGCGGTCGTGGCTGCAGATCCTGATCTTCAGGTTGCTGCCGGCGCTGCGGCCATCGGGAAGGAAGCGTATCGCCTTTCGGCCGCTGCTGGACAGCAGCGTCATCGAGGCTGCTGCTGGAACGTTCTCATGGCGCAGGACGGTGCTTGGGTCGCGCGGTTGTGACTCCCGGGCCCGGTCCCGATACATGATCCAGCCCTTGCTCCAGTCACTATCGCTTCTGCACTGAGCGCCGTCGATGGAGGGGCATACGCTGACCGACTCCCCCAGGGTGAGGGCAGTGTTACGAGCGGCTGCGAACTCAGCGCTGATCTGGTGCATGCTCGCTGACAGGTGTTGTTGTTCGAGCGTGCTGCGGAACGCTGGCAAGCCGATCGCCGCCAGGAGGGCAGTCACGCTCATCACGATCGCCATCTCGATCAGTGTGTAACCTCGAATCCGATTTCCTGACTGCTTCATGGATGCGGCTCTCTGGCACTCCTTGCAAGCCTGCCCGAGAGGGGCGCAGGGGTTGAATGAGAGAGTGGGCCGCTCCCATGTAGGGAGTTCCCGCAGAAAGCCGTCATCCCCTGGCTCGCTATACTGAAATGTCGCTTCGAGGCCCGCTTCATGACCGACCGGTTCCAGCTCGTATCCCCGTACTCCCCCGCCGGTGATCAGCCTGCGGCGATCGAAAAGCTCGTGGCCAATTTCGAGGCGGGCCTGGCCAAGCAGACCCTGCTGGGCGTGACCGGCTCAGGCAAGACTTACACCGTGGCCAATGTGATCCAGCGGGTGCAGAAACCGACCCTGGTGATGGCGCCCAACAAGACCTTGGCGGCGCAGTTGTACGGGGAATTCAAGTCGTTCTTCCCCCACAACGCGGTCGAGTACTTCGTCAGCTATTACGACTACTACCAGCCCGAAGCCTATGTGCCGTCGTCGGATACCTTCATCGAGAAGGACAGCTCCATCAACGAGCACATCGAGCAGATGCGGCTGGCGGCGACCAAGACGCTGTTGTCGCGAGACGACGCGATCGTGGTGGCGACCGTCTCGGCCATCTACGGCCTGGGTGCGCCCGAAGACTATCTGTCGCTGCGGCTGATCCTGTCGGTCGGCGAGCACATCGATCAGCGCCAGTTGATCAATCACCTGACAGGGCTGCAATACACGCGCAATGAGTTCGAGCTGATGCGCGGCAGCTTCCGCGTGCGCGGTGAGGTGGTGGATGTGTTTCCGGCCGAGTCCGATAGCGAGGCATTGCGTATCGAGCTGTTCGATGGCGACGTGGAGAACCTGACGCTGTTCGATCCGCTTACGGGCGAGACCCTGCGCAAGCTGCAGCGCTACACGGTTTACCCTAAGACCCACTACGCCACCACCCGAGAGCGCACGCTGAGCGCGGTGGAGACGATCAAGGCCGAGCTGAAGGAGCGGCTGGAGCAGCTGTATTCGCAGAACAAGCTGGTCGAAGCGCAGCGATTGGCGCAGCGCACCCAGTTCGACCTGGAGATGATGGCCGAGGTCGGCTACTGCAACGGCATCGAGAATTACTCGCGCCACCTTACCGGCAAGAGTCCGGGCGATCCGCCACCGACGCTGTTCGACTACCTGCCGCCGGACGCGCTGCTGGTCATCGACGAGTCGCACGTGACCATCCCGCAGATCGGCGCCATGTACAAAGGGGACCGCTCGCGCAAGGAAACGCTGGTCGAGTTCGGTTTCCGGCTGCCATCGGCGCTGGACAACCGGCCGCTGCGCTTCGAGGAGTGGGAGGCGCGTTGTCCGCGCGCCATCTATGTGTCGGCCACGCCGGGGCCGTACGAGCTGCGCGAGGCGGGCGAGGAGATCGCCGAGCTGGTAGTGCGGCCGACCGGCCTGATCGATCCGGAGATAGAGATACGTCCGGTGGGCACCCAGGTGGACGACCTGATGTCGGAAGTGCACGAGCGCATCAAGCTGGGCGATCGCGTGCTGGTCACCACGCTGACCAAGCGTATGGCCGAGAACCTGACCGAATACCTGGGCGAGCACGGCATCCGTGTGCGCTACCTGCATTCGGACATCGACACCGTGGAGCGCGTGGAAATCATTCGTGACCTGCGCCTGGGCAAGTTCGACGTGCTGGTCGGCATCAACCTGCTGCGCGAAGGCCTGGACATGCCAGAGGTGTCGCTGGTGGCTATCCTGGATGCGGACAAGGAGGGCTTCCTGCGCTCGACCGGCTCGCTGATCCAGACCATCGGCCGCGCCGCACGCAACCTGCGCGGCAAGGCGATCCTGTATGGCGACAAGATTACGCGTTCGATGAAGGCGGCGATCGACGAAACCGACCGGCGCCGGCAGAAGCAGGTGGAATACAACGCCGAACATGGGATCGTGCCGAAGTCGGTGGCCCGGCCCATTTCCGACGTCCTTGAAGGCGCGCGTTCGGACGCGGCCGAGGCCAAGGCCGGCAGGGGCAAAGGCAAGTCGCGGCGCGTGGCCGAGGAGCCTGCGGACTATAGGGCGATGGGGCCAGGCGAGATCGCCGCCAAGCTCAAGAGCCTGGAGCAGCAGATGTACCAGCACGCCAAGGACCTGGAGTTCGAAGACGCCGCGCGCATCCGCGACCAGATCCAGAAACTCAAGACCGCCAGCCTGGCCTGAAGGCCGGCGGGCGCGGCCGATGCCGAAATCTTCACGCAGCTCTTGTGAAAAACAGAGAAGCCGCGCTAGAATGCGCGCCCCTGCACAGCGCAACTCACTGCAGCGGGCACCGGGCGGTTAGCTCAGCGGTAGAGCACTACCTTGACATGGTAGGGGTCACAGGTTCGAACCCTGTACCGCCCACCACGAAACACCATGAAAGTCAGGGTGTTATCGTGATAAAGACAAGCCCGGCCAGCGTGCCGGGTTTTTCGTAACTGCCTCCTAATAGCAGAAGGCCCCCGCCAGGATCACCCGTGACGGGGGCCGGTACTGGTCCTGGGTCGCTCAGGCCAACGGGTGCCGATTTCCTCAGCCAGTTCGGCATGGACTGGCGGCAGCCTATCCCCACGCGGGGCTATGGGTTGGCGACCGGGTTGCGCTTGACGTGGATCAGCAGCTCCCGGTTGCGATAGGCGATGTTCTGGATGCTCACGATGTCCCAGGCCTGGCCTCTTGCCATGATGCGGTCGGATGCCTCTATGCCGTCCCTCCAGCGCATGG
>JAATFS010000245.1 GCA_015655035.1 Lysobacterales bacterium
ACACCAGCTACGTGGCGGTCAAGGCCGGCGGTTGAGGCCTGGTCCTGCGACCGCGCGGACGTGTGGCCAGGGATGCGCGCCAACGGCGCGGGGTCCCTGGCCATTTTTCGTACGCCCCGGAACAGTGGTGGCCGGGGCGGGCGTTATCCAGGCAATGGCGTATCAGGCCGATCCGAGAGGGCGGGCGGCGCCATCGGCGCCCTGGCCGACGTTTCTTGGGGCCGGGCATGCGATAATGCCCCGTTATCCTGACGACGGCATCGCCGCCGCCCACCTCAATGCCCTCTGATCCGATGCGGAATATCCGCAACTTCTCCATCATTGCCCACGTCGACCACGGCAAGTCCACCCTGGCCGATCGCATCATCCAGCTCTGTGGCGGCCTTCAGGCGCGCGAGATGGAGGCGCAGGTACTCGATTCCAATCCGATCGAGCGCGAACGTGGCATCACCATCAAGGCCCAGTCCGTCTCCTTGCCGTATGTGGCCAAGGATGGGCAGACCTACCACCTGAACTTCATCGACACCCCCGGCCACGTCGACTTCTCCTACGAGGTCAGCCGTTCGCTGGCGGCATGCGAGGGCGCGTTGCTGGTGGTCGATGCCGCGCAGGGCGTGGAAGCGCAGTCGGTGGCCAACTGCTACACCGCGGTGGAGCAGGGACTGGAAGTGGTGCCGGTGCTGAACAAGATCGACCTGCCCACTGCCGACATCGAGCGCGCCAAGGCCGAGATCGAGGCCGTCATCGGCATCGATGCCGAGGACGCAGTGGCGGTCAGTGCCAAGACCGGGTTGAACGTGGACCTGGTGCTGGAGGCGATCGTGCAGCGCATTCCGCCGCCGAAGCCGCGCGATTCCGACAAGCTGCAGGCGTTGATCATCGATTCCTGGTTCGACAACTACCTGGGCGTGGTCTCGCTGGTGCGCGTGATGCAGGGCGAGATCAAGGCAGGCGACAAGCTGCTGGTGATGTCCACCGGGCGCTCACACCAGGTCGATGCGGTCGGCGTGTTCACGCCCAAGCGCAAGCCGCTGCCGAAGCTGTCCGCCGGCGAAGTGGGTTGGGTCACGGCCAGCATCAAGGACGTGCACGGCGCACCGGTCGGCGACACCTTGACCCAGGCCGGCGACCCGGCCTCCAAGGCCTTGCCAGGGTTCCAGGAAATGCAGCCGCGCGTGTTCGCCGGCCTGTTCCCGGTCGATGCCGAAGATTACCCGGACCTGCGCGAAGCGCTGGACAAGCTGCGCCTGAACGATGCGGCGCTGCGGTTCGAGCCGGAGAGTTCCGAGGCGATGGGCTTCGGTTTCCGTTGCGGTTTCCTCGGCATGCTGCACATGGAAATCGTGCAGGAGCGGCTGGAACGCGAATACGACCTCAACCTGATCTCGACCGCGCCAACGGTGATCTACGAGGTGCTCAAGACCGATGGCAGCATCGTGCCGATGGACAATCCGTCCAAGCTGCCGCCGCTGAACAACGTCGAGGAAATCCGCGAGCCGATCATTCGCGCCAACATCCTCACGCCGCCGGACTATGTCGGCAACGTCATCACGCTGTGCGAAGAGAAGCGCGGCAGCCAGATCGGTATCAACTATCTCGGCAGCCAGGTGCAGATCAGCTACGAGCTGCCGATGGCCGAGGTGGTGCTGGATTTCTTCGACAAGCTGAAGTCGGTGAGCCGCGGGTATGCCTCGCTGGACTACCACTTCCTGCGTTTCCAGGCCGGTCCGTTCGTGCGCGTGGATACGCTGATCAACGGCGACAAGGTCGATGCGTTGAGCATCATCGTGCATCGCAGCCATGCCGACCGGCGCGGTCGCGAGCTGTGCGAGAAGATGAAGGAGCTGATTCCGCGGCAGATGTTCGACGTGGCGATCCAGGCCGCCATCGGCTCGCAGGTCATCTCCCGTTCCACGGTCAAGGCGATGCGCAAGAACGTGTTGGCCAAGTGCTATGGTGGCGACGTTTCGCGCAAGAAGAAGCTGCTGGAGAAACAGAAGGAAGGCAAGAAGCGCATGAAGCAGGTAGGGCGCGTGGAGATCCCGCAGGAAGCCTTCCTGGCCGTGCTGCAAATGGACAAGTAAGCCGGGATTCGGCCTCGGCGAGGCAGGTCGACTCGGAGCTTTCCACGAGTGCCGAATCCCGAATCTCGAAACGTTTCACCGCAGCCGCAGGCTGATAATCCGTTCCGAAGGACCCCGCATGAAATGGTTTGAAATCGCTCTGGTAGTGCTGACCCTGGCAACCGGCGTCATCTGGTTGCTGGACAAGCTGTTCTTCGCCAAGCGCCGCGCGCAGCGTGCGAGCCTGCTGGAGACCGAGCCGGCCATCGTCGACTACTCGCGAGCGTTCTTCCCGGTGCTGGCGGTGGTGCTGGTACTGCGCAGTTTCGTCGCCGAGCCGTACAAGATTCCGTCCAGTTCGATGATGCCGAACCTGCTGATCGGCGATTTCATCCTGGTCAACAAGTTTGCCTACGGCTTCCGCCTGCCGATCACCAACACCAAGTTCATCCCCACCGGCGAACCCAAGCGTGGCGACGTGGTGGTATTCAAGCCGCCGCATGCGCCGGACCAGAACTGGATCAAGCGCGTGGTCGGCCTGCCGGGCGATCGCGTTGGCTTCCACGGCGACACGCTGTACCTCAACGGCGAGCCGATGAACTACCAGGTCAAGGGCGAGTACATCGGCAAGGGCCGTGGCGCGGAGATGACTGGCACCACGCTGTTGAGCGAGGAGCTGCCGGGCCGTACCCATACCGTGCTGGAATGGATCGATCGCAACAATCCGGCCGGCCAGGGCGACTGGGTGGTGCCGGCGGGGCAGTATTTCGTGATGGGCGACAATCGCGACAACAGCGAGGACAGCCGTTTCTGGACACAGACTCACTTCCTGCCCGAGCAGAACCTGCGCGGCAAGGCGTTCCTGATCTGGCTCAACTGCGAAGGCTGGTTCTGCAATGGCAGTTTCGATCCGACCCGGATCGGGACCGGCATCCAGTGATGCGCGCATGAACGGGGCCGGAGACGCGGCATGAGGCGCGAACAAGCCGGAATGTCGCTGATTTCGTTCGCGCTGGTGCTGGCGCTGGCAGGTTTTGCGGCCTATGTCGGGACCAAGCTGTACCCGATATACAAGGAGTTCTACGCGGTGCGTACCGCGATGAAGAGTCTTGCCGCCGATGCGGGCCGTGCCGACATCGATCCGGCCAGGGCGCAGGCGCTGTTCTTCCGGCGGCTGTACGTCGACTACTCTGAGAATGTGACCAAGGACGACATCCAGTTCGAGCGCATCGATGGCGGCTGGCGCATGCGCATCGTCTACGAAGTACGGCGCCCGTTGCTCGGCAATCTCGATGTCGTGGGCAAGTTCGACAATATCCAGGACCTGACGAGGCGTGGTGTCGAGTAAATACTTCCAGCGTGGCGATCTGATCGGCCATGCATTCGCCAATCCGGCCCTGCTCGCGCAGGCGCTGACCCACCGCAGCGCCGGTGCGCCGCACAACGAGCGCCTGGAGTTCCTGGGCGACGGGATCGTCAACCTGCTGATCGCCGAGGCGCTGTACCTGCGCTGGCCCAAGGCAGACGAAGGCGCGTTGACCCGTGCCCGCGCCGAACTGGTGCGCGAGGCGTCGCTGGCGGTCATCGGTCGCGAATTGAACCTGGGGGAACGGCTGACGCTGGGCCCGGGCGAGCTCAAGTCCGGCGGGCATCGCCGCGATTCAATCCTCGCCGACGCGGTCGAGGCGGTGGTGGCGGCGATCTATCTCGATTCCGGCTTCGAGACCTGCCGCAACGTGATCCTGCCGTGGTTCGAGGCTTCGCTGGCGGCGTTGCCGGTGGGCAAGCCGGAAAAGGACGCCAAGACCCGGCTGCAGGAATGGCTGCAGGCGCGTCAGCTGCCGTTGCCGACCTATGATCTGATTTCCGAAAGCGGCGACGACCACGCCAAGCAATTCCGGGTAGGCTGCAACCTGAGCAACCCGCCGATGCAGGCCGAAGGCGAGGGCACCTCGCGGCGCCTGGCCGAACAGCAGGCTGCAGCCAACGTCATCCAACAACTGGATTCGAGCAAGTGAGCGAAGTGACTTCCCAGCGTAGCGGCAGTGTTGCCGTGATCGGCCGTCCGAACGTGGGCAAATCGACCCTGACCAATGCCTTGGTCGGGGCCAAGATCAGCATCGTGTCCAACCGTCCACAAACCACCCGCCACCGGCTGCTGGGCATCGCGACCTTCCCTGAAGGGCAGATCGTATTGGTGGACACCCCTGGGCTGCACCGCGAGCAGAAGCGCGCGATGAACCGCGTGATGAACCGCGCCGCGCGCGGTTCGCTGGAAGGCGTCGACGCCGCAGTGCTGGTGATCGAGGCCGGACGCTGGGACGAGGAGGACACGCTGGCCTTCAACGTGCTCAGCGATGCCAGCGTGCCGGTGGTGCTGGTTGTCAACAAGGTCGACCGGCTCAAGGACAAGAGTGCGTTGCTGCCGTTCCTGACCCAGGTCACGCAGGGGCGTACGTTCGCTTCCGTGCATCCGGTGTCCGCGCTCAAGCGCAAGGGCCTTGAAGCATTGATAAGCGATCTGTTCGGCCTGTTGCCGGAAGCCGAGCCGATGTTCGGGGAGGACGAGATCACCGATCGCAGCCAGCGTTTCCTGGCCGGCGAGCTGGTGCGCGAGCAACTGATGCGCCAGTTGGGCGAGGAACTGCCGTACGCCACCACGGTCGAAATTGAGCGTTTCGCCGAGGATGGGGCGCTGCTGCGCATCGGTGCGGTGATCTGGGTCGAGCGCGAGGGCCAGAAGGCGATCGTGATCGGCAAGGGTGGCACCCGGCTCAAGGAGATCGGGGGAAAGGCCCGCCAGCAGATGGAGCGCCTGTTCGGGGCCAAGGTATTCCTGGAAACCTGGGTGCGCGTGCGTGAAGGCTGGTCGGACGACGAAGCGGCGCTGAAGGCGTTCGGGTACGACTGAGGCG
>JAATFS010000099.1 GCA_015655035.1 Lysobacterales bacterium
AATGCCCCGGCGTGGTTCGACGGCAACACGCATGCGGCGGTGTTCACCGGTTTCAAGAGCCAGGCCCTGGCCCAGAGCCAGTCGGGGACCGGTGGCTACCAGCAACTGCGTCTGGATGACACCCCCGGGCAAGGCCGCGCGCAGGCCGCGACCACGCAGCACGCCAGCACCTTGACCCTGGGGCACCTCAAGGGCGGCCAGGACAACCTGCGCGAGACCGAGCGCGGCTTTGGCGCGGAACTATCGACGCAGGCCTACGGCGCCCTACGCGCCGGGCAGGGCCTGTTGCTGAGCACCGAGCCCGGCTCGCAGCAATTGCAAGCCACCCAGGCGCTGGCGCAGCTGGAGCAGGGCCAGGACCTGCTCAAGGCCCTGGCCGATGCCGCACACGGCCAGCAAGCCAGCTTGCCGCAGGACGGCGACACCCTGCCGGTGCAGGAAACGCTCACGCAGCTGCGCGAGCAACTCCAGGCCACCCAGAGCGGCACCGAGCAGGCCGGCATCGGCGGTGGCGCAGGCGAAGTACCGGGCTGGAGCGCGCCACACCTACTGGGCAGCGGCCAGGACGGCCTGATGAGCCTGACCCCCGCCGACCAGGCCTGGGTATCGGGCACGCAGACTGCCCTGGGCGCCGGCAACGCATTGAACTGGATCAGCCAGGGCCACCTGGTGCTGGCGGTGGCCGGTGGCCTGGTGCTGTACACGCAGGGCAGCGAAGCAGCGGCCGGCAGCCCGAACCAGGAACGCGGCATAGCGCTGCACGCCGCACAGGGCAAGGTGAGTGCAAGAGCCCACAAGAACCTGGCCAAGGTCGCGGCCAAGACCCGAGTGCAGATCGCCAGCATCGAAGCCGACGTACAGGTGTCGGCACCGAACGCGCAGCTGCTGGCCACTGCGGCCGGCGCCTACCTGAAGCTGGAAGGCGGCGACATCGAACTGGGCGCGCCGGGGAAGGTGGAGTTCAAGGGTAGTGCGCGGGAGTGGGCGGGGGCGCAGTCAGTCCAAATCAAGGCGCCCAATCTCGCAGATCTGCGCCCATATAAATTGAAGTACGTGCTTCGTGACTATGCGGGTGCCGCGATGGCGGATACGCCTTATGTCCTGATGATGGCCGATGGCACCACAAAGTCCGGCAAGACGGACGCGGCGGGAGAGACCGAGCAGGTCGTGACGCAGGGGCCGGAGGCTGTGCATCTCATCGTAGGCGACGAAGACCACGAGGGGTATTACTTGTCGATTGCAGACTGAGGCGTTCCTTAGGCAGTGAGGCTGTCTTGACGTCCCATGCGTGATCGAGGTTAGACCAAACACACAGGAAGCAGTGGCATGGCAGCAGGATCTTTTTCGCTTTACTACAAGGACAGTAATGACACCAAGATAGCTTGCGTAGGTGTCAGGTATCGGATCATCCGTGTGTCTGATGGCATGCAGGTCGCAAGTGGCACGACGGGCGACAACGGTGCTACGCAATCGGTTTCGCCAGACGAGGACCCGCTGAACGCAACGTGGACTGTCTCGCAACCATGGGAGACAAGCCCGGCCCGGAAATCCGCTCATCCTTCGCCATTGCTGCCGGAGACGATAGTTCGTTATCGATTGCACATATGGAATGACGCTCTCAAGGACTGGAGCGAGCCGGACTTCCACCCTACTCAGGTGCATCGCGATATGGACGTGCAGCGAGAAAGCTTGGCGCTCCCCGCTGCAGCGGGCTCAAAAAATGTGTCGCCGGAAGTCGTGCTGGTATCGAAACAACTGAGGATCGTTCCTTCGTTCGAAGTGTTGTTTAGGATGAAGGCCGGAGCAATGCCGATTCCGGATGCCCCCTACGTCGCCTACAGGCTGGACAAGAATGGCAGGGAGATCGTGGCGACCGACGTGAGCGGGCGTCCTGTCCGCGGCAATACCCGGAAAGATGGAACTACGGGGCGAATCCGGTGTGTCGATCCTTTGGTCTTCCGTTTCGATCTGGCCGGTACCGGGATCACACAAAAGACGGCTCGGCTCGTCCCTACGCTGCCAGGTACTACTCCCGCCATTCAAGTACTTGAGGTTAAGAGCCTTAGTGCGATGACTTCGCCCAACGAGGGGGCCGTGGGGAAGGTCGGCGGCAAGATCAGCGCGCCGGCGATCCTCAACGCCGAGAGCGAAGAATTGATCCTGCTGGAGCCCAAGATATGGCAGGAGTTCGAGGAACTCAGTGGCCGCATCGAGAGTACGTTCGCAGGGGTGCATATGGCGCGTGGCAACCTCAGCGCGGCGCTCCAGGGGCGCAGCCAAGAAGAAATCAAGGCGGCGGAAGACGCATTGGGTCTCGCAGAAGACCGTGTGGCCAAGATGCTGAACGAGAATTTCGCCAAGAAAGCGGACTTGCAGGAACTGATCACCTTCGAAACCTACGACAAGGGTCGAACCACCGGAAACGGTGGGGTCGGCGACAGGATGGGGTTGCGCCGACGCTACATACCGCGTTCGAAGTACGAAGACCTCAAGCGCCGACGCATCATGGGCATACCGATCAAGGTCGATTTGAAAGCCAGCGCGAAGGCGACTGCAGGTCCTGCCAGTGCAGGCAGCAAGGCCGGCCACGATCCGTTGAGCAAGAAGAATTTCGATCGGGAAGCGTTCTTGAAGTCGCTGCGCAAGATTACGGCCGAGGCCAAGGTCAAGGTGAAGGAATGGAAGACCGACACGGCGGTCCTGGACATGATCGACCTCGGCGGCAACCAGTTTTCCAATGCCGTGGAGCACAGCGAGAGTTTCAGTACCGAGACGCAGGCACAGTGGCTACGTTGTGTGGCGGGTGCTGGCGCCAGCAGTGAATTCAACTGGGACCCGGAGAAAGGGCGCGTCAGCGCAAACTTGCAGGGCAGTGCGCAGGCCAAGCTGGTGTTGTTCGAAGGCCGATACCTGATGAGCTACGCGGTGCCATCGGTCAAGGGATGGCAGATGCATTTTGCGGGCGAGGACCTCGGCGCCATCGTCTTCGTGCTGGCCTGCGAGTTGTATGGCTTCGCGGGCGCGAAAGCATCGGCCACCGGCTGCGTCGGGGTATCCGTGGAATCGGGCAAGGCCAGGATCAAGCCGCTGGTGCGGGATCGCGACGACCGCCTTTCGACCAACTATGACGCAAGAGCCGGACTTCCGCGTGCGAACCTCGACAACGACAGCAGGGGCATCGTTCCCGGTGGTCTGAACGAAAAAGTGCCGAAGGAAGAAGAGATCAACGGCATGAAGGTGCAGGTCGAGGCGTTCGCTGGCGTGGAAGGTGGTCTGATGCCTTCCGGAGAAATCAAATGGCTGCCGCCCGAGCAGCGCGAGCCGGTCAGCTTCGCCAAGCTGACCACGGATATCGCGGGCAGTGCCGGTGCGGGCGCGAGCGGCCAGTTGTACATCTATTACGCGAACGGCAAGTTCCGGATCAAGGCTTCGGCCCGCCTGTGCTGGGGGCTGGGAGCGAAAGGCGCGCTCGACTTTGCGGTGGATGCGGGGGGCATGCTGGAATTTGTGAAGTGGGTTTATTACCAGCTGGCGCATGCTGGGTTTAAGGCGCTAGCGTATATCGCAAAGGATGCATTCGATGCACTTTCAAGAATTATGTATATAGCGATAATTGAGGGGACTTTAGTTCAAGGTGCTGCGGTAGATAAGTTGCTCAAACAGTCGGCGGCGGAAATTGACACGGCCCTTGATGAAATTAATATGAGTCTTGATCGAGCCCAGAAACGCATCGAAATGGCGAAAAACATAAACAAGAAACCTGCATGGCTGATCTACGCCACCCCAGAGACGCGTGGGATGCTGCTTCACCAATTGATCCATCATGACTGGGCATCGCACACTCGGGACCTGCCATCTGTGGGCATCGGATGGGATGATGTTCAGGTTCATTATATGGAACAGCACAAGGAGGCAGCTCTCAATATATTCAAGTGCGTACGCACGATTTCGGAATGGAGCAACGTGTTACAGCACATGACACCAGAAGGGGGCAAGGCGGGGAACGCCGGACAGGCCGAGGGCGACGTGCTGCGCTTCCTCAACTATGGTATCTCGCTGACCAAAGATCTAGGAGGCGACGTGTTCGATATGCTGAACAAGGGTGATAAGCCCAAGGATATGGATAATCGCTATATCGAAGACTATATTGCCCACCGGAATCGTTTGTTGGGCGCCTATCCTAAGGGCTACGAAGTAGCCACACTGGATCATATGGATACCAACATGTTGGCCCATCTGGACGGACAGGATTCCGCGATGTTTGCAATGATGAGTCAGGATTCCTCGTGGCTGCAAAATGACCAGCAACGAATCATGCTGGCTATGATGGACAGCAATATCCTGCCTGGGAGTGCGCAGATGGCTTGATGTTGATGATACTTTTCTTTCAATATTAGCGGCTATTCACAATACAGCGGAAAGTGTTCTCGAAATTCTGATTAATTGGCATGTTCTCACCTTCATTTACTACGCTAGGCATGGGGCCTGGGGCTGGTGGCTTGTGGAAGCGACTCATGGTCATGGAAACCACGGCAAGCGAATCTCCGCCGTGGTTGGAATGGCTGCGCTGCACCTTCTCCTTCCCCGACTTCGGGCCTTGGGGGTCGTGGATGTCTTTAGCGTCATATTGTGCTGCATACCAGTCGCGCATCCACTCGAATCCATGATCGATCATGTCGTACAGTCCCAGCGGCGTAGGCGGTAGATGGCCAACGGGCGTCATATATGTGCCTGGATGTTTCGCTCTGAATTCCTTGTGCTGGCTATAACTGGCGACATTCCGTCCATCTTCGACCTCGCCATTGTCCGTGGCCCACACAACCATCTGCCCGCGATTGCGAGCGGCATATTCCCACTGGGCCTCGGTCGGGAGATCCATGTGCTTGCCGACCTGCTGGCCGATCCATTGGCAATACGCCTGAGCATCGTTCCAGTTCACGCCGGCAGGAATGCCGGGTAGATCGCGGTAGGCCAAGTCCATTTCCTGCTGCGCCACCTTGGGGCGCCCGGTGGCCTCGGTGAACACGTCGAAGTCGGCATAGGTAATCTTGTAGGCGCCCATCGCGTAGTCACTCAGGGTGACCTTTCGCAGCACGTCATCATCGCGTTCGCCCGTATAGGGCATTTCTACGCGCGGATCGATGGGGCCAAAGTCGCCCATGGTGAAGGTGCCCCCCTCGATTGGCTTCAGGTCCTTGAGTGTCTTTTCCTTCAAGGCTGCGATGCGCAGTTGTAGCGAAGCATCGTCGGAAGATTTTCCGGATCCGGCGGCAGGCGGTGATGCATGGCAGGCCCCCGTGAGGACCATCAGGCTGACGACAAAGGAAAGGCGGGACAACGTCAGGGCGGGATAGCGGTCCATGCGTGCAGAGGTACTTGTCGACGAGAGTAGGACGAATATTAGCAATCCATTGCAAAAATTTATGAAGGCAGAATGGCTGGGCGCGGGTGCTTTGTGGCGGAACAGTCCTGTCGCCATCGGTAGCGGGGCTGGGGGACGCCCGTGTGTGATCGTTGCTGGAAACCGAGTTCTACAACAATGCTTCGCGATATTGCCGGAGGAGGCCACTTACCGGCCGCACCAGGAGAGCGGCGAAGGTGGCCAGCTGCGCACTCCAAGCCGCGCATGCAGGGCACGTTGAGCACGATCGTGGTCAGCGATGGCGAACCTTTGCTGTCCGACCGCGACCATCGCATCAAGGTGCAGTTTCCCTGGCAGCGCGGCGGCGATCTGCTGGCGAGGACAATGCCCCAGCCAACGCGTCGGCCTGGACCTGGGTGCGGGTGATGACGCCGTGGGCCGGCGACAACTGGGGCGGCGTGGTAGTGCCGCGCAAGGGCCAGGAAGTGCTGGTGGGCTTCCTGGAGGGCGACATCGACCGCCCCGGGCAAGGCCGCGCGCAGGCCGCGCGCAGGCCGCACGCCAGTACCTGGCACAGATCCGCAAGCCTTGAACTAAGGCCCCACCACGCAATCCGTGCCGCCGCTGGCCACCGGTGCCTTCATCCGGTACAGGTCGAGCTTGCCGGCGCGTGGGGCCTTTGCGCTGCCGGTGACCAGCAGTTCGCTGGGCTTGGACGTATCCACCACCG
>JAATFS010000190.1 GCA_015655035.1 Lysobacterales bacterium
CAGCTCAAACCGGTGGAAACATTGCTGGAAAGCGAAGCGGTGCTGGCCGGCGCCGTGCACGAACCCGGCGACGTCCGTGCCGGCCTGATCACGATGCTGCTGCGGCGCATGGACGGTGTGCTCAAGCTGCGCGACAGCAAGCTGCTGATGTTCCGTGCGCAGCAAGCGCAGGTGCCGGAACTGAGCCGGCTGCTGCCCGATGCTGATCCGCTGGTGCAACTGCCCGACGATGGCAGTGGCGAGCTGCGATTGCAGACCATGTGCCATGGCGCGGTCACCTGGCAAAGGCTGGAAGAGCTGGAACGCGCCGGTGCGCAAGGCCTCACCGTATTGAAGGTGGAGCGCTCGCTGGTATGAACCCCACCATCAACAACACTCTGGACTGGAACCGACTGGACCCTGCCGCGCAGGCGCAGGCGCTGACCCGACCGGTACAGACCGTTGCGGCGCAGACCCGCGATGCGGTCGCGCAGCTGATCCAGGACGTGCGCGACCATGGCGATGCCGCGTTGCGTGCGATCACCGCGCGCTTCGATGGCGTCAGCCTGGACAGCTTCGAGGTTGGCGCCGCTGAATTCCAGGCCGCCCAGGCCGCGGTAGCGCCGGAGCTGCGCGAGGCGATGCAGCAGGCCGTTGCCCGGATCGAGCGTTTCCACCGCGCGGGCATGAGCGCCGGCTATGCGGTCGAGACCGCGCCAGGCGTGGTCTGCGAAAAGATCGTGCGGCCGATCGGCCGGGTGGGTCTGTATGTACCGGCCGGCAGCGCGCCGCTGCCATCGACCGCGTTGATGCTGGGGGTCCCCGCAGGCCTGGCTGGCTGCCGCGAGGTGGTGCTGTGCACGCCGCCACGCAAGGACGGCACTGCCGATCCGGCGGTGCTGGTCGCGGCGCAACTGACCGGGGTGACTCGAGTGTTCAAGCTCGGCGGCGCCCAGGCGATCGCGGCGATGGCCTATGGCACCGACTCGGTACCGTCTTGCGACAAGCTGTTTGGACCGGGCAACAGCTTCGTCACCGAAGCCAAGCAACAGGTGGCGCAGGCCGGTGCGGCGGCGATCGACATGCCGGCCGGGCCGTCGGAGGTGCTGGTGATAGCCGATGCGGGCGCACAGCCGGCGTTCGTGGCGGCCGATCTGTTGTCGCAGGCCGAGCACGGTCCCGACTCGCAGGTGCTGCTGGTGTCCGACAGCGATACGCTGATCGACGCGGTGCAGGCGGAGATCGAGCAGCAACTCACGGCACTGTCGCGCGTCGATATCGCACGCCAGGCACTGTCGCAGTCCCGTTTGATCAAGGTCGATGCGCTGGAGCAGGCGTTCGTGATCAGCAACCGCTACGCGCCCGAGCACCTGATCCTGGCGTTGCGTGAACCGCGCGACTGGCTGGAGCAAATCGAGGCGGCCGGCTCGGTTTTCCTGGGCGACTACACCCCCGAGGCGCTGGGCGATTATTGCAGCGGCACCAACCATGTATTGCCGACCAGCGGCGCGGCTCGCGCCTACAGCGGCGTCAGCGTCTCCAGTTTCCAGAACTTCGTCAGCGTCCAGGCAGCCACCCGGGAGGGCATCGCCGGCATCGGCGATTGCGCGCTGATCCTGGCCCGGGCCGAAGGGCTGGACGCGCACGCCAACGCGGTGGCATTGCGCATGGGAGCCGGGGCATGAGCGCCGACGACTCCGTGCTTGCCTTGGTACGCGAGGATCTGCGCGCGTTCGCTGGCTACTCGTCGGCGCGCAGCAGTGCGTTGCGAGGCGATGTATGGCTCAACGCCAACGAGTCGGCCTGGGCCAACCCCGCCGACACCGACAACGCCAGTCGGCGCTACCCGGACCCACAGCCGCCGGCACTACGCAGCGCGCTGGCCGCGCTGTACGGCTGCGACACCGAGCAGTTGCTGATCGGCCGTGGCAGCGACGAGGCGATCGACCTGCTGGTGCGCGGCCTGTGCGTGCCCGGACGCGATGCGGTGGTGGTGACGCCACCGGTATTCGGGATGTACGCGGTATGTGCGCGTCTGCAGAACGCGCCATTGCTGGAGGTGCCGTTGGTCGATGGCCCGGACGGCTTCCGTGCCGACGTGCCGGCCATCGTCGAGGCGGCATTGCAAGGCAATGCCAAGCTGGTGTTCCTGTGCTCTCCCTCCAATCCGGCCGGTTCGGCGATCCCACTGAGCGAAGTCGAATACGCCGCGCAGCGCCTGCGTGGTCGCGCACTGGTGGTAGTGGACGAAGCCTATGGCGAGTTCTC
Source organism: Lysobacterales bacterium (assembly GCA_015655035.1). GTDB lineage: Bacteria > Pseudomonadota > Gammaproteobacteria > Xanthomonadales > Xanthomonadaceae > JAATFS01. Next base: position 2,248 of record JAATFS010000190.1, read on the forward strand.
CGATGAACCGTCGGCGGTGACGCTGTTGTCGCGTTACGACAATCTGGCCGTCTTGCGCACCCTGTCCAAGGCGCACGCACTGGCCGCCGCGCGTATCGGCAGCTTGATCGCCGATGCGGGCCTGATCGCGTTGCTGCGTCGCTGCCAGGCGCCGTATCCGGTACCGACACCGTGCGCGCGCCTGGCCGAGCAGGCGCTGTCGGCTTCCGCGCTGGAGGTGACGCGGCGGCGCATCGCCGAAATCCGCGACGAGCGCGAGCGCATGCGCGTCGCGTTGGCCGCGCTTCCCGGCGTGCGCCAGGTGTATCCATCGCAGGGCAACTTCCTGTTGTTGCGGTTTACCGATGCCGACGGCGCATTCCAGGCCTTGCTGGAGGCTGGCGTGGTGGTGCGCGACCAGCGTGCGGCGCCCCAGTTGCAGGATGCGTTGCGCATCACGCTGGGAACTCCGGAACAGAACGACCGCGTAATTCTCGCGTTGCAGGCCAAACAGGAGGCCGCATGAAACCCATTCTTTTCGTGGATCGCGACGGTACCCTGATCGAGGAACCGGCCGACTTCCAGATCGATGCCTACGACAAGCTGCGCTTCGTCCAGGGCGTGATCCCCGCGATGTTGAAGCTGCGCGATGCCGGCTACGAGTTCGTCATCGTCACCAACCAGGATGGCCTGGGTGGCGAGGCCTATCCGCAGGCATCGTTCGACGGTCCCAACGACCTGATGCTGCAGATCTTCGCCAGCCAGGGAATCGCCTTCCGCGAGGTGCTGGTGGACCGTAGCTGGCCGTCGGACAACGCGCCCACGCGCAAGCCGGGGATCGGCTTGATGCTGCCCTACCTGCAGGACCGCAGCATCGACTGGGCGCGCTCGGCGATGGTCGGCGACCGTGTCACCGACATCCAGTTCGCCGAGAACATGAATATCCGTGGCTTCCAGCTGCGCACGGAGCAGTTCGGCGGAGAGTGGGACTGGGCCGGCATCGCCCACGAGCTGGCCGATGCGCCGAGGCGGGCGCAGGTCCAGCGCAACACCAAGGAAACCCGGATCCGCGTGACCCTGGACCTGGACCGCGTGGCCGAGCCGCATACCGCCACCGGCTTGCCGTTCTTCGACCACATGCTGGAACAGATTGGAAAACACGGTGGTTTCGCGCTGGACATCCAGGCCGACGGCGATCTGCATATCGACGAGCACCACACCATCGAGGACACCGGCCTGGCGCTCGGGCAGGCGTTGAAGGAGGCGCTGGGCGACAAGCGCGGCATTGGCCGCTATGGCTTCACCTTGCCGATGGACGAGACCCTGGCCAGCGCCGCGCTGGATTTCAGCGGCCGCCCTTATTTCGTGTTCGACGGCGAGTTCAAGCGCGAGCGTGTGGGCGACATGCCGACCGAGCTGGTACCGCACTTCTTCCGCTCGCTGTGCGATGCCTCCGGGCTCAACCTGCACCTGACCGTGCACGGCGACAACGACCACCACAAGGTCGAAGGCTGCTTCAAGGCGCTGGCGCGTGCGCTACGGCAGGCGATCCGGCGCGAAGGCACGGCACTGCCCTCGACCAAGGGGGCGCTATGACCGAGGTGGCGCTGATCGATGCCGGCGGTGCCAACCTGGGCTCGGTGCGCTACGCGCTCGAGCGGCTGGGGGTGGAGCCGCGCCTGGTGCGCGACGCCGACGGGCTGCGCGGCGCCGATCGGGTGATCCTGCCCGGCGTCGGCGCGGCGCCAGCGGCGATGGCGCGGTTGCGCGATCAGGGCCTGATCGAGCCGTTGCAGCAGCTGCAGGTGCCCTTGATCGGTATTTGCCTGGGGATGCAACTGCTGTTCGAGCGCTCGGAGGAGGGCGAAGTCGATTGCCTGGGGCTGCTGTCCGGCGTGGTACGCCACCTGACCCCGGCATTGGGCATCCGCGTGCCCCACATGGGCTGGAACCGCTTGCTGCCGATGCGCGAATCGAACCTGCTGCAAGACCTGCCCGAACAGGCCAGTGCCTATTTCGTGCACAGCTATGCCGCGCCGGTGACCGCCGATACCGTGGCCGCGTGTGATCACGGTGGCCTGTTCACTGCGGTCGTGCAGAACGGCCTGCGCAGTGGCGCGCAGTTCCACCCCGAACGTTCGGCCGAGACCGGCGCGCGCATTCTGCGCAATTTCCTCGAGATGCCTTTTCCATGAGTTTTACCGTCTATCCCGCGCTGGATATCCGCAATGGCCGCGTCGTGCGATTGCTGCAAGGCGACTACGCGCGCGAAACCCAATACGGCGACGACGTGCTCGCGCGTGCGCAGGCCTTCGCCGACACCGGTGCGCAATGGATGCACCTGGTCGACCTCGATGCGGCCAAGGCCGGGGGCTATACCCTGGCGCCGTTGTTGCGCGAGATCGTCGATAACACCGGTTTGAAGGTGCAGACCGGCGGCGGCGTGCGTTCGCGCGACGACGTCGCCCGCATTCTCGAGGCCGGCGCCTCGCGCGTGGTGGTGGGCTCGCTGGCGGTACGTGAGAGCGAGGCGGTGATCGGTTGGCTGCAAGCGTTCGGCAGCGACCGGATCACCATCGCACTGGACACGCGCCAGGACGAGCAGGGCGCCTGGCGCCTGCCGGTACACGGCTGGACCGAGACCGCTGCGCTGACCCTGGACGAGCTGGCGGTGCGCTTTGCCAAGGCCGGTATGCGCCATCTTCTGTGCACCGATATCGCCCGCGATGGCATGTTGTCCGGCCCGAACATGAGCCTGTACGCGCATCTGCGCACGTTGGTGCCGCAGGTGGAAGTGCAGGTGTCCGGCGGCGCGCGCAATGCCGCCGATGTCGCGCAGGCCAAGGCCGCCGGATGCGGCGGCATCGTGCTGGGCAAGGCCCTGCTGGAAGGCCACCTATCGTTGGCGGAGGCGCTGGCATGCTGAGCCGCCGCATCATCCCGTGCCTGGACGTGCGCGACGGACGCGTGGTCAAGGGCGTCAAGTTCCGCGATCACATCGACATGGGCGACATCGTAGAGCTGGCGCTGCGCTACCGCGAGCAAGGTGCCGACGAACTGGTGTTCTACGACATCGGCGCCAGCCCCGAAGGCCGCTCGGTCGACTACACCTGGGTCGAGCGGGTGGCGCGCTTGATCGACATTCCGTTCTGCGTCGCTGGCGGCATCCGCGACGTGGAGACCGCGCGTGCGGTGCTGCTCGCCGGTGCCGACAAGATTTCGATCAATTCGCCGGCGCTGGGCCGTCCGCAGTTGATTTCCGAGCTGGCTGAAGCGTTCGGCGTGCAGTGCGTGGTGGTGGGCATCGATTCCATCCGCGAGGCCGACGGCGAATGGCGGGTGCGCCGCTACACCGGCGACCCCGACAAGACCCAGGCGCTGCAGACCCGCACCCTGGACTGGGTGGTCGAGGTACAGAAGCTGGGCGCTGGCGAGATCGTGCTGAATTGCATGGACAACGATGGCGTGCGTCGCGGCTACGACATCGCGCAACTGCGGCAGGCGCGCGCCGTGTGCCAGGTACCGTTGATCGCCTCCGGTGGTGCAGGCGCGATGCAGCACTTCGCCGATGTATTCGAGCAGGCCGACGTCGATGGGGCGTTGGCGGCCAGTGTCTTCCATAGCGGCGCGATTCCGATCCCGGATTTGAAGCGGTTCCTGCGCCAGCAACAGATCGAGGTGCGTGATGTGCAGTGATTCCGTGGCGGTGCTGGAACAGGCCATCGCCAGGCTGGATTGGGGCAAGGGCGACGGCCTGTTGCCGGTCGTGGTGCAGGATGCCGGCAGCTTGCGCGTATTGATGCTGGGCTACATGGATGCGGCGGCGCTGGCGCATACGCGCGAAAGCGGGCATGTGACCTTCTTCAGCCGCAGCAAGCAACGGCTGTGGACCAAGGGCGAGAGCTCGGGCAACTACCTGCACCTGGTGTCGATCGACGTTGATTGCGACGCCGACACGTTGTTGGTGCTGGCGCGCCCGCAAGGGCCGACCTGCCATACCGGGCGTATCAGCTGCTTCCCGGGCGCTCCGGGCCAGTTCCTGGGCGCGCTGGATACGCTGGTGGCCGAGCGTGAACGACAGCGGCCGGAAGGCAGCTATACCACGCAGCTGTTCGAGAAAGGCACGCGCCGGATCGCGCAGAAAGTGGGCGAGGAGGGCGTGGAGACCGCGCTGGCGGGAGTTGCCCAGGGTGACGAGGAACTGCTGGGCGAGTCGGCCGACCTGCTGTATCACCTGATCGTGCTGCTGCGCGCGCGCGGGCTGTCGCTGGCCGACGCGGTGGCAGTGCTGGAAGCGCGCCATCGTTGAATGACGGAAAACTGCCAGGCGCGCCTGTCGCCAGGCCCGCTGGAAGTTGTCAATGCTGCGCCGATGCAACCGATGCTTTTGCGTCGGCGTGGAAAAACACCGACTCGAGCGAGCGGGTCTCGGGCAGGATGTAGACGATTCCGCCATTGGGCCTGAACAATGGCGCGATGATGTTGCGGAAGAATCCGGGTGGGACATTGATGCAGCCGTACGAAATCCGGTTGTCCTGCACCGTGGCCGAGGCCAGGCGCTGCAGGCGGCGTTCGGATTTGTTGCTGGTCACCACCGGATGAAGCGACAACGCGGCATCGTAGTCCACCCACAGCACTTCCTTGCGTGCCAGGTCCTGTCCGAGCGACGAGGCAAAGCGGCCCGCGGGGGTGATACGTTGCATCGGTGTGATCTGGGCCAGCGGCCGATCGCCGATCCCCGGCGGCGAATCGTCACCGATGGCGATCCCGATCAGTGCCGATGCCGCACCCAGAAGCTGGCCTTTGCTGTCGACCACGAACACTCTGGCGGCGGTCTTGTCGACGATCACGAACGGTAGCCCCGCATTGTCGCCACTATCGCCAACCCATCCTGCGAGCCGGCGGGCCTCAGGCGACACCGCGTCGCTGCCGATCCCTGCCAGCGTAGCCGCATCGGCTACGCTGCCGCAGCCGATGAACAGGGTAAGCGCGAAGGCATGCCGCATCTTCAATTGCGATCCTGCTTCAATGGATAGATGCGAGGCGGAGCGACCGGGATCACTGGCGGCACGATCACCGGCGGCGGCACTACCGGCGGAACCAGGGTCACGAGCTGCTCGGGAGGCGGCGGCAAGCCGCCTTCGTGCACGACGATGCCCAGGCCTGGCGGTATCAAAACAATGGGCGGTGGCGTTTCATTGACCACGGTGCCGCTGCTCGGGGGAACGATAACCGGAGGAACGACCTCTGGGGGAACGACCTCCGGGGGAACGACTACCGGCGGGACCTCGACGGGCGGGACCTCGACCGGGGGGACCTCGACCGGGGGGACGTCGAC
>JAATFS010000183.1 GCA_015655035.1 Lysobacterales bacterium
CAGCATCGATCAAGTGCCGCGCCATTCGCGGCGGATACACCACCGCCTCGCCCGGCACGCGCATGCCCCCGGCCAGGCCAGGCACCAGGTTCGGCTCCAATTGGTAGAGCTGCCGGGCATCGATCCGTTCGGCCACCACGTCGGCAGCGGCCAGCCGCGCGATCTTGGCCGGCACCGAGGCCAGCTCGCGCTCATCGCGCGCCACCCACAACGTGCCGCAACGGCTGAATTCGGCTTCCTTCAGATCGGCGTAACGCTCCCACAACCGCAGCGAATAGGCCGACAGCGCCAATTCGGCCGGGTCGTCGTCCATCGCCACCAGGTGCCCCATCGCCGCCGCAGTGGAACCGCCCCCGATGGGACCCGGCTCCACGATCGCCACACGCAGACCCTCGCCCGCCGCCGCTTCGGCACAGGCCGCGCCGACGATGCCGGCACCGACAATGATGAGGTCGTAGTTCACGACATCAGCCCCGGCGTGCCATCTGCTTGGGGAAACCGGCGCGTGGCATCAGCTGACGATGCCCCATGCGAACGGATCGGCCGGATCGATCAGCAGCTGCGAACGCGCCGTGATGTGCGCCTGCCCGGTGATGCGCGGTGCGATACCGCGCCCGGCGTTGCGGTAACTGCCCTCGAACACGCTGCCGAGCACGCCCTGCTGCAACCAGCTCTCGCCCTCGGCCAGCTTGCCGTCCGCCGCCAGGCAAGCCAGCTTGGCGCTGGTGCCGGTGCCGCAGGGAGAACGGTCGTAGGCCAGCCCTGGGCACAACACGAAATTGCGCGCCTGCCCGCTGCCGTCCGGCGCAACCCCATTGACCTCGATATGGTCGATCTCGCCACCGGCCTCGCCAGTGACGCCGGCCGCTTCCAGCGCCAGCCGGATCGCCTCGGTGTACGCCGTCAATTCGCGCTGGTTGGCCAGCGTCAGCTCACAGGGCGTCTGCGCGGTGATGTAGAACCAGTTACCGCCCCAGGCGACGTCGCCGCGCACCGCGCCATAGCCCGGCACCTGCACTTCCACGTCGCGCGCATGCCGGTAGCTCTCGACGTTGTCGATGGATACCCGGCCATCCTCGGCCAGCTCCGCGCCGACGGTGCCTACCGGGGTTTCGATGTAATGCCGGCCCGGCCCGATCCGGCCCAGTTCGGCCAGCGTGCGCACCACACCGATGGTGCCGTGGCCGCACATGCCCAGGTAGCCCACATTGTTGAAGAAAATCACCCCGGTACAGGCCTGCGGATCGCGTGCCGGCAGCAACAGCGCGCCGACCATCGCATCCGAGCCACGCGGCTCGCAGGCGATCGCGCTGCGCCAATGGTCGTACTCGGCACGGAAGCGCTCCCGGCACCGGGCCAGGTCGCCATCGCCCAGGTCGGGGAAACCGGCGATGACCACACGGGTCGGTTCGCCAGCGGTATGAGAGTCGATCACGTCTATCGTGTGCATGGCTCATGCTCCCACCCGCCGCCGACCGCCGACTAGCGCCGAATGCGAACGGCCAGTGCGGAAATCCGCACAAACGTGGAGCGCGTTACTGGCCCGGCTTTGCGCTAGGATCGGAGCTGCGGACTTCCGTAACCGCAATGCCCGCGCTCCCGCCAGCTACCGCCGTGATGCCATGGATCTCAGCCTTCCCGCGCTCGAAATGCAGACCTTGTTCGACACCCTGCCGGACGTGGTGTTCTTCATCAAGGATCGGGAAGGCCGCTACACCCATTGCAACCTCACGCTGGTGCGCCGGCTAGGCCGCAAACAGCGCTCCGAAGTGATCGGGCGCTCGCCGCTGGATGTGTTTCCACTACCGCTGGGCGGCAGCTACATGATGCAGGATCGCCGTGTTTTATGCGGCGAATTGATCGACAACCAACTGGAAGTGCATCTGTATCCCAGCCGCCTGCCCGGCTGGTGCCTGACCTTCAAGCGGCCGTTGTGCGAAGACGACGACGTCATCGGCGTCATCGGCATCTCGCGCGACCTCGGCCAACCCGATAGCCGGCATTCGGCCTACCAGCGCCTGAGCCTGGTAATGGAACATATGCAGGCCAACTTTGGCGAAAACCTGCGGGTGCAGGCCCTGGCCGACGTGGCGGGGTTGTCGGTGGCGCAGCTGGAGCGGCATTTCCGCCGCGTTTTCCAGGTCACGCCACAGCAATTGTTGACCAAGCTGCGGATCGAATCGGCGATGCGCCTGCTGCACGGCGAGGACAGCATCGCCAGCATCGGCCAGCAGTGCGGTTTCGCCGACCAGAGCGCGTTCGCACGCCAGTTCAAGGCCACCGTTGGCATGACGCCGCGCGACTACCGTTCGCTCAAAGGGCAGCTCTGAGGTCGAAACAGCACCCTTCGCAGCGCGCCAGGGCGCGATCTCCGTGAAGGCGAAATGCCGAATTCGGCAGCATCGGGCGCGCTTGCGGTTCACCCTCGCGTCAAGGCCGGAAGGGCCCCGGATGGTAGGATTCGCCGTTTCCCCACCCGCGTAGCAAATGGCCAGCTTCTTCCGTCGCAACAAGCCACAGACGCCCGACACACCCCTCACCCAGCGCTACAGCCTGGAAGAACTGGCGGCCGCCTTTCCGCAGCGTGCCACGAGCGAACCGGCACCGGCCGACGAAGCCAAGCCCGATGCCGCGGTGGCCGAAAGCGCGCCCGCTGCCGCCCCTGGCGCGCCAGCCACGCCGAGTGAACCGCCCAGGCAGGCCGATGCCGCGCCTATGCACCCAGCCACGCCGATCGCCGCACTTCCCGATCCCGCGCCAGCGTCGGCCCCGGTGCTGCCCCCTGCGGTGCAGGCCGTTCCCGATGTCGCACCGTCGCCGCCCATCGCCGCACCGCCGCAGGTCGTACTGCCGCCAGTACCGGGGCCCGTGCCGGCACCGGCCCCGGTAGCGCCGCCCACGCCCGCCGACACCCAGCCAGCGGCCCCCGCCGGCAAGACCGGCTGGCGCGAGCGCCTGCGCAACAGTACGTTCGCGCGCAGCTTCGGCGGCCTGTTCTCGCGCAATCCCAAACTCGACGACGACCTGCTGGACGAAATCGAGACGGCACTGATCACCGCCGACGTCGGCATGCCGGCCACCACCGCGCTGATCGACAATCTGCGCAAGCGCATGAAAGCCCGCGAGTTCGCCGATGCCAACGCACTGCTGGGCGCATTGCGCGCCGACCTGATCGCGATCCTGCGGCCGGTCGCACAGCCGCTGCTCATCGACCGCAATGCCAAGCCGTTCGTGGTACTCACCGTCGGCGTCAACGGCGTCGGCAAGACCACCACCATCGGCAAGCTCGCCAAGCGCTTCAAGGACGAAGGCCACAGCCTGATGCTGGCTGCGGGCGACACCTTCCGCGCCGCCGCCGTGGCGCAATTGCAGGCCTGGGGCGACCGCAACCAGGTCGCCGTGGTCGCGCAGGGCCAGAACGCCGATGCCGCCTCGGTTGCGTTCGACGCACTGCAAGCGGCCAAGGCGCGTGGCACCGAAGTATTGATCGCCGATACCGCCGGCCGCCTGCATACCCAGACCGGGCTGATGAACGAGCTTGGCAAGATCCGCCGCGTGCTCGGCAAGATCGACGCCGCCGCGCCGCACGAGGTATTGATGGTGATCGACGGCACCACCGGCCAGAATGCGCTGTCGCAGCTGCGCCAGTTCCATGCCGCCGTTGGCGTCACCGGGCTGGTGGTGACCAAGCTCGACGGTACCGCCAAGGGTGGCGTGGTGTTTGCGCTCGCACGCGAGTTCGGTATTCCGATCCGCTACGCCGGCATCGGCGAGCGTCCGGAAGACCTGCGCGTATTCGATGCCGAGGCCTTCGTCGACGCTTTGCTGCCCGAAGCACTGAGCAGCTGATCTTCCCTCATCCGGCGCTGCGCGCCACCTTCTCCCGCGTGCGAGAGAAGGTGCCCGAAGGGCGGATG
>JAATFS010000282.1 GCA_015655035.1 Lysobacterales bacterium
CGGTATACCGGGCTCGACCAGCTCATCGCCGGTCGTCAGTACCGCGACCGTCGGCCGGGACGAGACTGCGATCTGGGAGATGCCTAGCGCGGCGATCAGCCCGATGCGGGCCGGTGTCAGCGTCTGTCCCGCCTGGATCACCGTGTCGCCGGCGGCTACGTCGCTGCCCGCCCGGCGCACGAATGCGCCGACGGCGGGCAAGGCGGAAATCCGCATCATGCCCTGCGCTTCGACGGCATCTTCCTTTGCGATTACGGTATCGGCGCCCACCGGTAGCGGGGCGCCCGTGGTGACCCGAATGCACTGCCCCGGTCCGAGAGTGCCATCCCAGACCTGGCCGGCGAACTGCTCGGCGACCAGTTGCAGCGATGCGCCGGAACCCGAGAGATCGGCATGACGTACCGCAAACCCGTCCATCGCGCTGTTGTCGAATGGGGGAAGCGCCATCGGCGCCACCACGTCCTCGGCGGTAATGCGGCCATCGATCCGGCCGGTGGCCAGCCTTTCCACCTGCAAGCGACTGTGCGCTGCCACCGCATGCACGATGTCCAGCGCCTGTGCATAGGAAATGCGGGTGGAATGCTCAGCCATGGCGGGGCCGGAACTACTTGCCCTTGACGTGACGCATCAGGCGGCGCTTGCGCGCGATCTGCCGATCGGTCAGCGGGTTCTTCTTGCCCTCGTAGGGGTTGGCACCCTCACGGAACATGAAGCGTACCGGTGTACCGACAAGCTTGAAGCGCTTGCGGAAAAAGTTTTCCAGATAGCGCTTGTACGACTCCGGCAACACCTTCAGACGGGTGCCATGCACGATGAAGGTCGGTGGATTGGCGCCGCCCGGGTGCACGTAGCGCAGCTTGGAGACATGACCGCGGATGCTCGGCGGCGGATTGGTGGTGTAGGCAATTTCCAGCGCCTGGTTGACTTCGCTGGTGCTGAACTCGTGTGTGGCCGACGCATGTGCGCGGTGGATCGCATGGAACAGCTCGCGCATGCCCGAGCCATGTTTTGCGGAAATGCGCACCGCCTCGGCCCAGCTGACGAAGCCCAGTTTGCGCGACAGCAGGTCTTCGGCCTGCGCCCGCTGGTAATCGCTTTGCCCGTCCCACTTGTTGATGGCCACGACCAGTGCGCGCCCCGCATCCAGGATAGCGCCCAGCACGGTGGCGTCCTGGTCGGTGACGCCTTCGCCGGCATCCAGCATCAGCACCGCGACCTGGCACTGCTCGATCGCCTGCAAGGTCTTGAACGCGCTGAATTTCTCCACGGCCTCCTCGACCCGGGCCTTGCGGCGCAGGCCGGCGGTGTCGATCAGCCGGTATTGGCGGCCATCGCGTTCCAGGTCCACCGCGATCGAATCACGGGTGGTGCCCGGCACCTCGGAGGCGATCATCCGCTCCTCGCCGAGCAGGCGGTTCACCAATGTCGACTTGCCCACGTTGGGGCGGCCGACGAACGCGATACGGACGCGGCCCGGATCGTTGTCCAGCAGCTCGCCCGAACCCTCTTCCGGCAGGTGCGCGTGCACCTCCTCGAGCAGTTCGTCGATGCCCTGCCGATGCGCCGCCGAGAGCGTGAGCACTTCGGAAAAGCCGTAGCGGGCGAAGTCCGATCTCACCGATTCCTCATCGGTGCCGTCGATCTTGTTGATCACCAGCAACGTTGGCCTTGACAGCTTGCGCAGCCAGGCCAGGATTTCGTCGTCGAGGGCCGATGCGCCTTCGCGACCATCGACCACGAACAACACCAGGTCCGCCTCGCCGGCGGCGGCACGGGCCTGGCGCGCGGTAGCACCAGCCAGCCCTTCTTCGTCACCAGCGATGCCGCCGGTGTCGACCACGATGAACGGAGCGTTCTCGTCGAGGCGGCAGACGCCGTAGTTGCGATCGCGGGTTACGCCCGGCTGGTCATGGACCAGCGCGTCGCGACTGCGCGTCAGCGCATTGAATATGGTGGACTTGCCGACATTCGGCCGTCCGACCAGGGCGACCAAAGGGAGCATCGCATCCGTTCCTTATTGAGCCAGCTGGAAGGCGATTAAATCGCCATCGGTGTTCTGTACCAGCAGCACCCCGTCTACCACCACAGGTTGTGCCACCAACGTGTCCCTGCCAGCGCGTTCCCGCGCAGCCAAGGCACCATCGCTGAGCTTCAGCCAGTGCAAATATCCTTTGTAATCACCCACCACGGCGTAGTC
>JAATFS010000478.1 GCA_015655035.1 Lysobacterales bacterium
AAGAAGTCCCCGGCTGCGATCATGCGCTGGAACTCCTCGGCCGAGACGAAGTGGTAGTGCTCGGCATGGCGTTCGCCGGGCCGCGGCGCGCGCGAGGTGAAGGAGATCGACAGCGCAATCTGCGGGTCTCGCGCCAGGGTGGCGTTGACGATGCTGCTCTTGCCGGCGCCGGAGGGCGCTGCGACGATGTAGAGGGTGCCGCGCATAGGTTTTGTTCTGGCCTGGGTGGCGGGCGGGTACACAGACAAACGTCGCTGCGTGCTCCGCTGGCTGGCGCGCGGCACAGATGCGCCGCCCCGCTGCCTTCACCTTGACAGGCCCCACGTCGGGAGAAAGGCAGGCGATTCTAGCAGCTGCCCCGCCCTGCGCGTGCCCTTGCGCCACGGCGCCGCCCCGCGGCCATCTTGTCGCAGCAGGCGGGGACGGCACTGCCCGTGTCACCGGGCGCTGCACGCGGCGCCCGCTGCCGGCCTCAGCGCGGCTTGCGTGGCGGGAAGATCCCGCGCGGGATCCGCACGTGGATGCCCTGGCGACCATCGACCACCTGGCTGACGCCGAAGTCGGCCGCAACGCTCATCAGCGAATAGGCGTCGTTGCGCGACAGCCGCTGCTGCTCGGTCAGCAGTTCCAGCATGTCCAGCGAAGCGTTGCGCATCGCCACGTTCAGGTCCTCGTCGAAGCCGTGCACGATCCAGCAATCGGGCGCCTCCAGCAACGGCGAGGGAAACTGGAAGTCCTTGCGCAGGATCACCTGGAACATCACATCCAGCGAGGCCTCGATCGCGGTGCCGCTGATTTCGCCGTCGCCCTGCGAGATGTGCGGATCGCCGATCGAGAACAGCGCGCCATCGACCTGCACCGGATAGAACATGGTGCTGCCGGCACCGATGCGCCAGTTGTCGATGTTGCCGCCATGCGCACCCGGGGGAATGGTACTGACGCGCCCATGCACATCGGGCGCGACTCCGGCCGTGCCCAAATGCGGGCGGACCGGGATGCGTATCCCTTCCAATGCCGTCTGGCGCTGGCACTCCGGACAGTCGGTGATCGTGCCCGGCATCTCGTACTTGCCAGGAAAATCGTAGGCATACAGCGCGCTGGCGTTTTGCGAGTTCTCGTCGATCTCGTAGATGGTCACGCGTTCGCGCTCATCGAACTCCTTGTACAGATAGCCCCAGTTGGCGGCCAGATTGGAGCCGTAGCGCAGCCGTGGCCGCATATGCAGATAGCGCACCTCGAGCATGTCGCCGGGCTTGGCGCCTTCGACATGGATCGGCCCGGTCATGATGTGCACGCCCGGGTTGCGGTCGGCTGGATCGACTTCGCGGAAGATCCGCTGGATCCGCGCATCCATCATCAGCTCGGGCGCATCGCCGGCATGATGGGTAATGGCCTCGGCCTGAATGAAGTCGCCACTCTTGACTCGCAGCACAGGTGCCAGCGCCGGATCGAAGTAACCCCAGTGGATGGTTTCCGGAGTCGCCTCGAGCCGGTGCAGTTCGCCGGAGGTGACCGTATCGGGACTTGCCAGTGCTGTCGAAGTACTCAACTGCCGCTCCTGTAGTTGCCAAGGTTGCTCGGAAGCAAGGGTGCTCGAACCGGTTCTGTCGGCGATGAGGCTCGCGATGCCGGCCAGGGCAAGGTAGCAATCTGCCGCGACCTGCTTCTTGCTCGGCCGCGCATCAAATGTTGGACGCCCGGCAGCGCGCACCTGCGGTGGCGGCGATCAAGTTTTCAGGCATCACCGCGCAAGCAGCGGCGCACGCCATCGCTAGTATCGAGAGCGCGAATGCATTCGCGACCACACTGCGGAGGGAGTGCGATGGATGAGACCGATAGCTCGACGACCACCACCGGACTGCCGTCCGACCGGGGCGGCAAGGATCTGGGCGTGTTCATGCCGATGGCCAATGGCGGCTGGATCCTGTCCTCCACTACGCCCACGCTCGATGGCTCGTACGCCTACAACAGGCAGGTCGCGCGGTTGGCCGAGCAAGGCGGGTTGGACTTCATCATGGCAATGGCCAAGTGGCGCGGCTTCGGTGGACATACCGAGCATTGGCGACGTTCGCTGGAATCGCAGCTGCTGATGGCAGCGCTGGCCGAGGCCACGCAGCGGGTCAAGGTATGGGCCACGGTGCATACGCTGCTGCAGAATCCGGCGGTCACCGCCAAGATGATCGCCACGCTGGACCATATTAGCGGTGGCCGCGCCGGGCTGAACGTGGTCACCGGTTCGTTCAAGGACGAGTTCGAACAGATGGGCGCGTGGCGCGAGGATGTCGATCACGACCAACGCTACGATCTGGCCGACGAGTGGGTGCAAGTGGTCAAGCGATTGTGGACCGAGCCAACGGTGAATTTCGATGGCCGCTATTTCCAGATGAAGGACTGCCAGTCCGACCCCAAGCCGCTGGCGCATCCGCATCCGTTCCTGGTCTGCGCCGGCACCTCGCCCAAGGGCATGCAATTCACCGTCGACCGGATGGATGCGATCTTCCTCGGCGGCAGCGACCTGGCCGACCTCACCGCCAAGAGTCGCCAGGCCAAGGCGATGGCGGCCGCAAGCGGCCGCAGCATCAAGACCTATTCGATGATCAACCTGGTACTGGGCGACACCGACAGCGATGCGCAGGCGCGCGAAGCTCGCTATCGCGACGGATTCGATGAAGGTGCCTTCCACGGCATGTTGCGCGCCTATGGTTTTCTGGACGCGGAGATCGGCAAGGAGAACGCCTTCACGCGCAAGGCGCGCACAGGTTTCATCGCCGAGCACGTGGTGGGTGCGCCCGCCACGGTCAGCGCGCACCTGATCCGCATGCTCAACGAATGCCAACTCGACGGATTGATGCTGATCTTCCCGGACTACCTGGAGGGCCTGCCGCTGTTCAGCGCACAGATCCTGCCGCGGTTGCGCGCGCGCTTTCCGGAGCGGGCCTGACATGGCCGCGTCCTGGCAAGCACCGTTGGTGGACGCCGCCGCGCTGGCACCGATGATCGTGCCGGCTCGCACGGCGCTGCTGGTAATCGATGTGCAGTGCGACTTTGCTGCGGAATCCGGAAAACTCGGCCGCGCCGGGGTGGACATGGCGCCGCTATGGCCGGCCCAGGCCAACCTGGAGCGGTTGCTTCCAGCCGCGCGCGCCGCAGGTGCAAGCGTGGTGCTGGCGCGCTTGGTGACACGTGCGGAAACCGACGGGGTGGCGTTGCGCCAGCTGTATCGGCGACAGGGCCAGAACGAGGACGCGCTGGCGCTGTGCCGCGCCGGTACCGCAGGCGCGGATTACCATCGCATTCGCGCTGAGCCGGGCGATATCGAGGTCGAGAAGCCGCTGTATTCGTGTTTCCACGGTACCGGGCTGGGGGCGCGGCTGCGGGTGCGCGGGGTGGATACGCTGGTGGTGTGCGGGTTCACCAGCGAGTGTTGTGTGGAGGCGAGTGTGCGCAGTGCATTCGAACGCGACTTCCATGTGTTCGTGGTTGCTGATGCGTGCGCTAGTTATGAGGTGGAGCTGCATTTGAATGCGTTGCGCAGTTTGTCGTTGCACTATGGGTTGTTGGTGGAGAGCGAGGCTGTGCTGCGCTGTTGGCAGTTTTGACTGGCGTCTCTTTCCGAGGAGGGTTGCTCTAGTTGCAACAGCAACAGCAACAGCCACAGCAACAGCGGGGCTGTGCGGATTGTTTTGGGGACTGGGCGGCGGTTGCTATGGCGTGGTCGTGACTCCTTTACCCTCCAAAGACCATCGATACCATGCTCAGCGAGCTGTGTTGCAGGTAGTCGCTTTCCAGGCGTACCGGTTCGGACGGCGCGCGCGCGCCTAGGATGTACAGCAGGGGCCAGAAGTGGTCGGGGGTGGGGGCGGCCAGGCGGGCGTCTTCGCCTTGGCTGGCGAACTCGATGACGTGCTGGGGCCGGTCTTCGCGCACTGCGGTGCAGATGTAGTCGTGGAATCGCTTGGCCCATGGGTACGGGGGCGAGTCGGGTGAACTCCAGTCCATGCGTGGCAGGTTGTGGACGATGTTGCCGGTGCCGATGATCAGTACGCCTTCCTCGCGCAAGGCAGCCAGGCGCTGGCCCAGTTCGAACCGCTGCGCGGGACGTAGGTCGACGTCCATGCTCAGTTGCACGACCGGGATGTCGGCGGCGGCATAGGCATGGACCAGTACCGACCAGCAGCCGTGGTCCAGCCCCCAGTTGTTCTGGTCCAGGGTCACCGGCAGCGGTGCGAGCAGTGTGTGTATGCGCTCGGCCAGCGCCGGATCGCCAGGGGCCGGGTAGCGCACGTCGAACAGCGCCTGCGGAAAGGCGCCGAAATCGTGAATGGTCTTGGGCGCCGGCATCGCGGTGACGGCGGTGCCCCGGGTCAGCCAATGGGCCGATACGCACAGGATCGCGCGCGGACGCGGCAACTGCCGGCCGATCGCTTGCCAGTCGCGGGTGACGGCGTTGTCGTCAATCGCGTTCATCGGACTGCCATGGCCGAAGAACACCAGCGGCATGCGCTGCGCAGGCTTGTTCATGCGGTCTCCGCCTGCGCAGCGCGGGCGGCCTTGAGCTGCTCCCAGTAGGCGCGATAGCGCGGCACCAGCCAGGTGTTGAACTGGCGCTGCGCGCCTTCCTGCCAGGAATAGCGTCCGCGCGGTGCGTAGCGCGAGCGCAGGCCGACCTGCACCAGCTCGTCCACGTGGACGTCCTGAGCGTTGATCTCGAGCGCGCGGCGCATTACCTGCTCCATTTTCTGGTCGAACTCGGGGTCTTCCATCGCACCGCGAGCGAACAGGATGCCCAGGTCGAGCAGATGGCTCTGCGGGCCGTCCGCACGCAGGATCAGGTAGATCACCGCATCGCTGGTGAGCACCAGCGACAACGTGGGCGGCAGGTTGGCGAACGCCATGCGGTTGCGCTCGTCGGCACTGAGCCCGGGGAACACCGGCATCAACGCCTTCTGGGTCGGATTGAAGCTGGCGTCCGGATGCAGCGTACCGTTGAGCCGGTAGTAGCCGGCGGTGTCGGCCGGCAGGTCGTCGGGGAACCACGCCAGCTCGCTGGGGATGTAATCGTGGAACTCGCCGTGGTGCAGGCGATTGGCATGGTAGCCATCGTTGTTGTTCTCGAACATCACCTTCCAGCTGAAGGGATAGGCGGTACCGATCTCCGCAGCCGGCCCCTCGCCGTTGGCGATGTCGTAGCCGGCCAGGATCGGTTCCAGATGCGCCAGACGCGGCGCCAGCGGCGCGGCGGCATCGTCGAAGTTGATGAAGATGAAGCCCTGCCACAGTTCCAGCTTGAACTGCGGCAGCCGGACATTTTCCTTGTGGAAGCCGCAGGTCTGCTCCATTGCCGGCGCGCCGCGCAAGCTGCCGTCCAGTCCGTAGACCCAGTGATGGTAGGGACAGGTGAATGCGCGCGCGTTGCCCGAGCCCTCGGCCACCAGCATCGCGCGGTGCTGGCATACCGAGGACATCGCGCGGATCACCCCGTTGCGGTCGCGGACCACCA